>CAYYLI010000020.1:0-3213 GCA_964472595.1 uncultured Gammaproteobacteria bacterium
ATTATTGGCTAAACCACGAGTGGTTATCAGACTTTTTGCTATTTCAATCTTATTCTAAATTGGGCTATATATTTATTAATATCTTTTTTGCCCTAATTATTATTTTAGCTATTTTCCTTTTAAACAATTTTATAACAAAAACTATCAGCCGAGAGAAAAGGTTTCTTTTATTTCTCTTACCCCTGGAATTAATCGCCCTAAAAGCAGCTCTACCCCATTTTGGAGTCAGAATTCAGGAGTTAAGTGTACTTTTTCTGGTTATATTATTTTTAATAATAGAAAGATTTGAAAAACAAAGTCTCAATAATAATAAAAGTTATTGGAAAGTATTACTTTGGTTGTTGCCATTAATTTGTCTTTGGGCTAATTTGCACGCTGGATTTTTGTTAGGCATTGCCTTATTGTTTTTTTATTTTGGTGTCAAATTAGTAGAAAAATTTATTTCCAGTTATCCAAAATCGCTTACCTATAAATCATTAAATTCTTTCTTATCCTTTGAAAAAATTTTACCATATAAAAAATTGATGGTTTTTTTATTCTTTTCTATTATTGCCACCACAAGCAGTCTTTTAAATCCTTATGGAATAAAATTATTTAATTTTTTATTCCAATACAAAAACACCGCTTATTTAAAAGTGATCTCTGAGTGGTTGCCTCAATACTATTTTCCTTTTATGTATTGGCAGATATTATACATTGGAATAATTATAACAATTTTAATAGTTACTATTTTTAACTTCAACAAAAAAGAAACAAAAATATTAAATCCTTGGAATTTTTCCCTTACTTTATTATTTATACTTTTGGCTATTAAATCCAAAAGGCACTTTCCCTTATTGTTTGTTAGTTCTCTGCCTTTACTAGCTCAATTTCTATTTAAAGATTTTGGATTTTTATTCACGGAGAAGAAAGAGAGACAAAAAAAGAAAAGCAAACTAAACTTTTTTATTAATGCCTATCTAATCATCTGCTTTATTGTTGTTATTTTTTTAACTTTAGTAACAACAAAATTTATTAAAACCCCATTTGTTAGCTTCTGCCAAGAATATCCTTGTTTAGCTGTTTCATTTATAAAAAACGATTTAAAATTAAATAAATTAAGGTTATTTAATGAATATGCCTGGGGAGGCTTTCTAATCCACGAGAATCCCGAACAAAAAATATTTATTGATGGCCGGCAACCACAAAAGCCCTTCAAAAATCATTCCTATGTCGAAGAATACTTATTATTCCAAAAAAACAACGAGGAACAAATAGGGGAAAAAATAGAAGAATATAATTTAGAGTTGTTTCTAATAAAAAATAATTCAACTTTTAGGCTAAATTGGCTAGATAAAAATTTATTTGGATTAAAAGAAAATAATTTTAAATTTAACAGCAACCTTAAAGATTTTTTGGAGACAAATAAAAATATAGAAAAAATTTATGAAGACAAAACTAGCCTTGTTTATAAAAAAAAATAGAAATTTTCTAAGCCTGGTGTTAACATATTTATCACTTTGGTCTATTTTTTGTTTTAGTGAAATAATAGAAAAAATATATACAAAAAACTTTAAAGAGTTTCTTTTCAGTAATTTTGTCTTCTTGGGGTCTGTAATAATTTTATTACTTATTAATATATTTTATATACTTTTTTATAAAAAAATCAATAAAATCACATTTAAAAAACTCTTTATCTTTAGCATCTTTACTAGCCTAGCTCTTTCTTTGGCGTGGCCAATAGCCACGTCTGATATGTTTGGATACATATACCAAGGAAGAATATTTAGCGTTTTTAAAGAAAGCCCATATCTATCAACTTACTCTAATTTTTACTTTGATAATTTTTTTTATTTTTTAAAAAATATCTGGATCTCTCATCCAGCGCCTTATGGCCCCATATTTATATTTATTACTTCTTTTTTTAGTTTTTTGTTTAAAAATGACGTTGTATTAAACTTAATATTTTTAAAAATATTTCTTAGCGTTATAAACATAATTAATGGTTACCTTATATATAAAATAACAAAAGAGAAATTATGCTTTTATTTATATGCCTTCAACCCCTTAGTTCTTTTTGAACTGTCTGTTAATTCTCACAACGACTCAATATTAATATTTTTTATTTTAATTTCTTTTTTATTTTTTCAAAAAGGAGTCCAACAAATTATAGAAAAAGAAAAGTTAAAAAATTACACTGCATCTTTTTTGTTTTTAAGTGCCTCCTTTCTAACAAAATTTATTTCTTTGATATTTATCCCAATTTTTGCAATTATTACACTCTTTGACTTTAAAAAAACATCAAACAAAATAAAATCTTGGGCTATATATTTTTTATTATTTATTTTTTTATGTTTTGTTTTTTATAGACCCTTAGTAAATAATATATATGAAATATTTATCCCAATAACAAAACAATCTTTACTAAGAGGATTTTACTCTCCCGTTGTTATAGTATTAAAGGGCTTGTTTTTAAACATAAAAAACGGAACCCTAATAGCCGTTTTAGTTGGTAAAATTCTTTTTATTTTTTTCTTTTCTTTTACAATACTCAAATTATTAAACCTAAAAAAGAATCTACAGTCTGAAGACCTTATTAAAATTTATTTTAAATGGACCACTTTAGTTTTAATATTTTTCTATGCCACTTTTTTTTCCTGGATTTTGCCGTGGTATTTTACCTTGTTAATAGCCTTATTACTAATCAATTATAAAGGCAATCCAAAACATAACTCTTATTTATATTTAAACTTTTTTATAACTATTTATGGGATATTATATTATATAATTTTAAGATAAAAATATGTTATTAACCTTTTTTCTTCCATCTTATAATGAAGAACAAATTTTAGAAAAAAATTCTCTAAAACTTCTTTATTTTTTAAAAGCTAAAAATTATTCTTTTGATTGGAAAATAACTCTACTTATTAACGGGTCTAATGATAATTCTGAAAATATAGCCGATAAATTAATAAGTAAATATCAAGAAATATACAAATATATTATAACAGAAAAAGGTAGGGGTAACGCTATAAAAACCTTTTTAGACCACAGCGAGGCTGATTATAATATTTATATGGATGTTGACTTGGCAGTTTCCTTAGAAAACATTGATGACTTATTATTAGAACTACTAAACAAAAACCAGGATATTGCCATTGGTTCACGCCTAAAAAGAGGCTCTAAAACCGACCGTAGCTTTAGCCGAGAACTAAGCTCTCGTGCTTATATTTT
>CAYYLI010000020.1:3313-11985 GCA_964472595.1 uncultured Gammaproteobacteria bacterium
CCCTCTTTATTAATTAAATACTGCTTATGTTTTTTTATAATTATAATAAGCGACCACGCCATAAAAATAAACCAAAAAGCATACCAGAATCTAGCTGAGAAAAAACTTATTCTTTGAATTTCAAAAAATACCAATAGCGAACCTAAAACTAAATTTAAAAAACAAAAATTATATAAATTTTGAAATAGTCTTTTTTTCAAAGCAAACTTCTTTCGGAAAAAAAAGAAAAATAAAGCACCAAGCAATAACAAAGCCAAAAAAACAAACAAAGAAATTCTAACTGGTGCTATAAAAGCTACTGGGTTGATGTTAAACCAATACTTAAAAGTAAATAAATTCATCATAATTTTATTTTATTAATAATAGGGCGTAATGATACTTTCCGGCTGGGAAATCTTCAGCAATTTGCCAACCTAAATCATCCGCTGTTTTTTTTAATTCCTCTTTATTTAAGCGTTTTTCCGGGTTAATGTCAAATGGTGATTTATTATTATCCCAATCAACTATTAAAAGACGTCCATCACGACGCAACATTCTCTTAGCTTCTTGTAAAATAGCCTTATAATCATTGGATTGACTCAAAACTGACACCAATAAAGCTGAGTCTAGAGAATCGTTATCTATTTTAGTCCCTTGATAAATTTCCAAATCGCTCCAAACTGTTTCTATTTGATTTAAATTTTCCAAATTGGCAGTTTTTTTAATGTTGTCCAAATTAGACTTCATAATATCAACCGCATAAATTTTTCCGTGACGACCAATTCTCTTGGCCAGTGGAAAAACAAAATAACCGAAGGCTCCGCAACCTAAATCAGCCACCTTTTCAGAGTCATTTTTGACAATTTTATTTAATAATAAATCAATATCTATTAATAAATTTCTATTTACCAAGCTCATATTTTTAAATTAAATTATTAATTTATTTAACTATCTAGGTTCAACTAATATTTGACGAATAAGTTCTTTTTCTCGACTATATTTCTTTTTAGATGAAACAACCACTACATTGACACCTGATCTTAAATGAATTTCTTCCGAAAAAGAACCATCTCTTTCAATTAAAACCAAATTTCCATTTATTTTTAATTCACTTTCTGGCTCAGTTCTACCCTCCACTGAAATGTTATAATCAGAAATAATTTGATTATCTTGGGGCACACTTAATTCCAAAAAGGGAGCAGCAAAAATATTTTTAAAATAAATAAATAAATAAATAAAACAAATTGCTACCACTAAAAAAATCAAAAAATTTCGCAAAACCTTTGGCAGAGATAATAAATTCTCCCAACTAACAACTTTATTAAAAAAAATATTGCTTTCAAAATTTTGATTTCTGTTTTGTTCTTTTACAAATTCATTAACAATATTTTTATGCCTAACATCCAAATATTCAATATATTTTTTAAAAAATATCTTTCCATAAGCACCCTTGGGAAGTTCGCGGTAATTTCCCGCTTCAATGGCCTGCAAATATTTAATATTAATATTAATATCTTCGGCCACCTCAGATAATTTCAAACCTTTTTTTTCTCTTATTCTTTTTATATAAGCGCCAATAGAATCCTGATCTAAAGAAACCGCCTTTTTAACAAAATCAGCCATAAAAAATATTTTAATCTTATTTTATTTGAATTGTTGACGAACTCCAATCTCCCACCATGCTCGAGTCTCCATTAATAGCTTTAATAACAAAACTAACAATAATATAACTAGCAAATATAATTACCAAACCAACAACCGCTGCCATAATAATACCCTTGGCCTGAGCAACTTTTTCACTGCTACCAGAAGAAATAAGCATCATCACACCACCATAAACAAACATCATCAAAGCCAAGGAGCCAACTGTGCCTAATATTATTTTTGTAATATTAACCCCAGTTTGCACGAAATCATTTAAAGTATAGTTACCGGTATTATAAGCTTTCTCATAATCCCCCTTCATCGGTACGAGAGAAGGAATAGTAGAATTAGCCGCAACTGGAAACAAATTTAAAGTTAAGACTGAAATTAAGCACAAAAAAGAAACTAATAAAAATTTTGTTTTCATATATTTTAATTAATCGTTTGTTGAATACGACTAGCATATAAATTAACAATATCCATTAACTTATTTTCAGTATCAGCTAAAGCGGCATCAATCATTTGACTAAAGAATTTTTCCATTAAAATAGCATTTTTCCCCTTATACCAACTCTTAGCTGTTAAAACTTGCCCCGCAAAAACACCAATTTCTAAATCTTCTTTTTGTTTAGCAACTAAAGAGCGAAGAGCTGAAGGTTTTTTGGTCTTACTTAAATAAGAAGAAACATTTTCTGCGCTGCTTATAAACTGAACAAAATTCCAAGCCTCATTTTGATATTTACTTTTTTTAGAAACAACCTCTACCCAATAATTAGCAAAATTAACTGGAATATTGGATCCCTCTATTTGAGGTAAAGGCGCTACCATGAAGTTTAATTTTGGCGCCATAGTTTTGATAAGTGGTAAATGATAAGCATAGCCAAACATAATAGCAGTTTTTCCAGAAGCAAAAGAATTAACTGAGTTTTCTAAATTATTATTCCAAGAGTAGACCTCCTTGATTGGATTAGCAAAATCAGTATAAAAACGTAAGGCCATCAACCCTGGATTATAATCACTACTAGGAGAATTGGCTGGAACAGTGTTAAATAAAACTTGGCCAGAATCACTCATCATAGTAGCTCCATTTTGCATCATCAAAACTGACAAAACATCACTATATCTATCAATATTAGTGCTTCCACCCAAAGCTACACCTGATTGCAAAATATTGCCTTTTAAATCTTGTTTACTCATTTTTTTGACTGATTGTTGAAAATCTCTATTCCAATATTTTGGTACTTCAACTATTCCGGCTTGATCAAATAAACTTTGATTATAATACATAGCTAAAGTATCTACTGAAAGTGGCAAGCCATAAACCTTGTCGTTAATAACAACGTCAGAATAAACTACATCAACAAAATTTTGTTTTAATTCTCTTAGGTTCATACTGCGCACAACCCGAGTTTCGGAAACCAATTCTTTTTTTATTGTCCCCTTGCTAACTTGGTACACCATATTTGTCTGACTAGGCATTGGTTCTATTTTTGATTCATATTTTTTTACCCAAGTATTATGAATAGAAAAAATATCTGGACCGCGATCTTCAGCAAAAGCATTTAATAACTCCTCTTCATATTCTTCAAAACGAAGCTTGCGATAATTAATATTAATGTAAGGGTGCTGAGCATTATACTTGGCAATTATTTCAGCAAAATCGTCATTACCATCATAAACTCTCCAATAATTTAAAGTTATTGGTTTGGTAGCTTGTTCCACGGTTGGGGTTTTACAACCTGCCCCGACGCTCATTAAAAAAATAAAAAGTATTAAAAGAATGCCTATTTTTTTCTTCATAAAAACAAGAATTAAATATTTAATTTATGCTTTTATTATAACATTTTTTTTAAAAAAGTAAAAATCAGATTAAGGGGGCTTTATATTGTAAAGCTTCGGCAATATCAGAAAATGATATTTTTTCATCACCACGCAAATCAGCAATAGTCCTGGCTATTTTTAAAACCTTAAAATATGCCCGATTTGATAAATTCATTTTTTCAAGAGCTTCCTTTAATAAATCTCGGCTCAGGTCATCAAAATGACAAAAAGTTTTTATCAACTCATTACTCATCTCAGAATTATTAAAAATATTATGAGACTGATATCTATTATTTTGCATATTTCTCGCCTTTTCTACTCTTTTTTTAATAATATCAGAAGACTCCTCATCATTTTGGCTACTCAGGTTTTCAAATTTTACCCGCGGAACCTCAATAAAAATATCAATTCTATCATATATTGGCCCAGAAATTTTTTTATTATAATTAGCTAATTGGCCAGGCGTACACAAGCATTTTTTATTTTTGTCACCAAAATAACCGCAAGGACAAGGGTTCATGGCTCCAACAAACATAAAGCGAGCTGGAAAACTAAGTGATTGGGCTAAACGAGATATGTTTATTGAACCGTCCTCTATCGGTTGTCTTAAGTTATCTAATAAAAAACGAGAATACTCACCCAGCTCATCCAAAAACAAGACTCCTCGATGAGCCAAAGACAATTCTCCAGGCCGAGGCCAAGAACCCCCACCCAAAACTGAGACCAAGGAGGCGCTATGATGAGGCGAACGAAAAGGACGAAAATTTATTAAATTTTTATTCTCCAAATGACCGGCAATACTATAAATTTTTGTTATTTCCAAGGCTTCGGCTAAATTTAAATCTGGCAAAATTGAAACCAAAGTCTTAGCTAATAAGGTTTTACCGGACCCCGGCGGTCCAAACATTAAAATATTATGCGAACCAGCAGCGGCGATTTCTAAAGCTCTTTTAGCCTGTTGCTGACCTTTAATATTTTTCATATCATATTTACTTTTTTTATTTACAAAAGTAAATTCTAATTTTTCTTCCGGCAGAATCTTTTTTCTGTCCAACAAATGCAGAAAAATTTCTCGTAAATTATTTATTGGAAAAACATCAATTCCGTCTAATAATCTCGCTTCTTTGGAATTAGCTTGAGGTAGATAAACTCTTTTAATATTTTTACTTTTTAAATATGAAACTAGAGCTAAAACACCATTAATTTTTCGCAAATCTCCATTTAAAGCTAGCTCGCCCAAAAAAGCACTTTGAGAAAAGTCCTCTTTCAATTCGGCCATTAAAGATAAAACGCTAATAGCGATTGGTAAATCATAAGAGGGTCCTTGTTTTTTAAAATCAGCTGGGGCTAAATTAACCAAAACTTTTCTTTGAGGGAATTTTAAACCTAGGCTCTTGATGGCACTTCTCACTCTTTCGCGTGATTCAGAAATTGATTTATCTGGCAGCCCCACTATAGAGAAAGAGCCTAGCTCACCACCACCCAAATCGGATTCTACTTCGATCAATTGTGCCTCTAACCCCCAAAGCGCAGCTGACAAAATTTTTTCAGACATATTATTTTATTTTTAATTATTATAAAAATAAAATAGCAAAAAGGGAATAAAATTAAGTAAAATTTTTCTTAAGATTTATCTAAAAAAATAATAAAAAATATCTTAACTAAAACAAAAAACGACTTGTCAAAAAATAACAAATCGCTTTTATATTTTCAGATTATTTTATTACTTCAAACTTTCATCCAATTTAACACTAAGTAATTTACTAACACCATCATTTTCCATCGTTACACCATATAAAACATTGGCTTTCCTCATAGTAGAACGATTGTGAGAAATAGCAATAAACTGAGTTTTATTCGAAAGATCATCCAAAATAGAGGCTAAGCGGCCAGAATTTGCTTCATCTAAAGCAGCATCAACTTCATCTAAAACCACAAAAGGCGAAGGGTTAGCGCTGATAATAGCACAAATCAAAGCAATAGCAGTTAAGGCTCTTTCTCCTCCAGACAACATACTAACGGAAGAAATCTTTTTACCGGGAGGAGTAGCAATAATATCAACCCCCGAAAGACCAATAGCATTATATTTCTTCAAATATTTAATTAATTTAATATTTTTTTCTGATTGTGCATTTTTATTTAAGGCAATTTGCTCCCCCTCAGCGTTATTCTCGATTTTTTTGCCCTCCTCCGAATCAGCTAAAGCATTTTCTTTAAGTGGAAAAATTTTAGCATTACCACCGTTGAACAATATCTTGAAATATTCATTAAACTTTTCTGAAATAACTTTAAACTCAGCTTCAAAGCGTTCTTTAATAATAGTATCCAGCTCGATAATTACTTTTTCTAAAGATTTAATAGTTTTATTCAAATCTTCGGTTTGTTCATATAAAAAAGAAAATCTTTTTTGAGTTTCTTCATATTCTTTTTCGGTCTCAGGATCAATGCCACCAATCATCTCCAACTGACTCTTCAGTTCGGATATCTCTGACTTCAATCTGTCAACGTTGATATTTTCCTCAACCTGATGTTTCTTTATTTTGTCTAAATTTAATTTGTCCAAATTGATATTATTTTCCACATCTTCAATTCTAGTTTCTTCGCGAGCTAAAGAAATCTTATTATTATTTAAATCATAATTAATAGAGGAGACACTTTTCTCTTGCTCATTAATAGTTCTTTGTAATTCTAATAAATTTCTTTTCTTGGTTTCCTGAGCTTGATTAAAATTATCTAATTTTTCCTGTAAAATAGCTATTTCTTTAGCATTTTCGGCTTGAAAGTTTTCCACAGCCTGAGATTCTAGTTTTAATAATTCTTGACTAAAATTACCAGAAAAGTCAGCCGAAAAAGGTTTGACTGAAATCTCAGAAAACAAATCATCTAAACGAGATTGAGCTTTAATAGAGTTTGACTTAAGACTGTTTATTTGTGAATTTAAATTACTTAATCTAAATTGATCGGACTGCAATACTCTTTGCTTCTCTGAAATGTTTTGTCTAAAATCCTCAAGGTTAGCTTTGGCTGAATTAAATTCTAGTCTAAGCTCATTTATCTTTTTACCTAAAACCTCCAATTCTTTTTCTAATTCTATTTTTTTATTCTGACTTTCTAGCAGATCTTCATTATTTTGGTTTAAGCTAATTTTTTCTTCTACTTCCAAAATTTCTCTGTGCCATTTTTTAACATTTGAATCTAATTCTTTTAATTCATTTCTTTCCAAGCCAATATTCAAACTTAGCTCTGAAATTTTTTCAGAAATCTTATTCTTTTCTTGTTTTAATTCTAATATTTTATTATTAACATTCTCTAATTGATAACGATAATTATCACCGGAAGAAAATTGTAAAAGCTTTTTTATTTCTGTGCCAATTTCTAAAATTATTTTTTTTAATAAATCTAAGCCCGACAAGTTATCATTGTCCTCTATTTTCTTTATCAACTTCTTTAATTCTTCATTTATTTTTTGCACATTACCTGGAGTCTCTTCAATATTAATTCTATTTAATTCCTTTTCCAAATTAGAAATTTCCAACTCTAAATCATTTTTTGTCAGCTTAAAGCCTTCTAATTTATTATCTTTTTGCTGTAAATTGGCCTCTCCAGCTATTAATTTGTCATTGGAGTCCTTGATATTTTTCTTTAGTTCGTTGAGACGATTATTTAAAAATGATAAATCAAATTTTCCTTGTTTTTCTAATTTAATTTCCATCCAAGCTTCAATTTTTGATAATTCACGGTATTTTTCTTGATTATTTTGTTCCAAGGAGCGTAATTCTGTTTCTAGTTGACGCAATTTATCTTCATTATTATTATTCTTTATTTTTTCTAGCTCAATATTATTGGCTTCTATTTTTTTATTCAAATCATCTCTTTCTTTTGTTAATTCGGATATAGTTTTAGCATCGCTTTCGTTTTGTAATTGATTAAAAGCGCTTAAACATAAAGATATTTTTTCTAATTGTCTGCCAGCACGATCTTGCTCTGACTTTAAAAACAGGAAGCGTTTTTGTAATTCATAAAATTCTTCGCCCAGAGTTTCGCCCTGATTCAATTCCTCCATCTTAGCCTTGTTAGTCTCCAGTTCTCTTTCAACTTCAATTTTGCTCTTTTCTAGACCTGAAATGTTTAATTTTAATTCACCTAAACGAAAATTAATATCCTGCCAAACTCGACCATAGTAATTCAATTGATTTTTACTCAAATCATCTTCCAAACTTTGTCGCTTTTTTAATTTACTTACCTGCCTAGTTAAACTCTTAAGACGAGGCTCAATTTCACTAAGCAACATCTCCACTTTTCCTAGGTTTTCTTGGCTATTTTCCAGTTTATTTAAAGACAGATCTCTTTTAATTTGATATTGTTTTACGCCCGTAGCTTCATCAAAAAAAGATTTTCTTTCAGCCGGACTAGTATTTAAAAAGTTTTCTACCATTCCTTGGCCAATAACACTATATGTTTTTTGGCCAAAATTAGCCTTGGCTAAAAAAATCTGGACATCACTTAATCTAACCTTATTATTATTAATCAAATATTCACTAGAGCCATCACGAAAAACTCGACGGGTAATAACTATTTCTGGTAAAAGTAAAAGAGCGTCTACACTATCACCTTCATTATTAACTCCAAACTCCTGTTCAGAAGAAGAGTCTAAGTTATCCACAGGTGGCAAAGGTTTTTTGGAAGAAATTGGTCCAGACTCATTATTTAAATAAAGAGAAACCTCCGCCATATTCAAACGACTCTTTTTATCAGATCCAGAAAAAATTACATCTTCATTTTTTTTACTGCGCAAAAGTTTAGTACTTTGCTCTCCTAAAACCCAACGAATAGAGTCGGCAATATTTGATTTACCAGAACCATTGGGTCCCACAATAACGGTTATGCCTCTCTTTTTTCCACCAACAAAACCAGAAAATAATAATTTGTTTTTATTGGCAAAAGATTTAAAACCTTGAATTTCTAGTTTTTCTAAATACATAAAAATTGATAAAATATAAAACCGCTAAATGCGGATAAAGATTCCTTTTTAAGATTAATACCTTGATTTTATTATACAAAAAAAACAATTTAAAAGCAATCAGTGCTTTTTATAAAACAAAAACACCCGCACGAAGGGCGGATGTTTTCGTCTAAAGGGAAAAGAAACCTACTATTTTTTAGCAGCTTTTTTTACAACCTTTTTAGCAACTTTCTTTTTTGCTACTGGTTTTTTAGCTACAACCTTT
>CAYYLI010000021.1:0-10781 GCA_964472595.1 uncultured Gammaproteobacteria bacterium
CAAGATAATTGTTACCCTGGGTCGTTTTTCTATGAATTACTTTATGCCAGAAGGGAAAATAACTAGAGATCAGGGGAGAGTATTTGATGTTAATGGTCAAAAATTGATGCCAATTCTTCATCCCGCCGCCGCTTTGAGGGGGAACAAGAATATGGCTGAGTTTAAAAAAAGTTTTTTAGCTTTAAAAAAATTTCTAGAAAAAAACTTTGATTTTAAGAAATAAGGAGGCTCTATTAGGCTATTAAACCATTTCATTTTTTAGACTCTTTTAGTATTTACTAGGGTGTTGACAAAATTTATCTTTATCTGTATAATACTAACACAATCAAATAAATCGCAGACAGCAAGCAGTTTTTCACATAAGACTTGCCGAGATTAAAACCTTCTTTTTTGGTCTGCGTTTGTTGCAGATTTTTTGTTTTTTAAGAAAATAATAATAAAATTAATTGGAGTTTGATAGAATTTATTCAATTAAATTCCTTAAATAATTATGCCAAAAAGTAAATTGCAAAAACAGGAGGTTTTGCGAGATTTGGATCACAAGATTCAAAAAGCAAAATCTATAGTTTTTGCCAGTTTCGACGCTCTTGGTGTTAAAGACAATGAAGAATTGCGCGCCAAGTTGAGAGAAGAAAAAGGCGAATACTATGTATCCAAAAAAACTTTGCTAGATCTAGCTTTTAAGAATAATAAGTTGAGTGATTTGGAGGTTAAAAATTTACCAGGGAAAGTTGCTGCTATCTTCGCTTATGAGGATGAAATTTCTCCAGCTAAAGTTGTTTTCAATTTTAGAAAGGGAAAAGAAGACAAAATTGAATTTGTTGGCGGTGTCTTAGAAGGGAAGTTTATTAGCAAGGAAGAAGTTCAAAGTTTAGCTACTCTTCCATCCAAACAAGAGCTTTATGCCAAATTGGTGGGCTCGCTTAATGCTCCAGTTTCTGGCTTCGTAAATGTATTAGCCGGTAATATGAGAGGTTTGGTCAACGTTTTAAAAGCTGTTTCTGAAAAGAAAGCTGAGTAATATAATAATTAAAATAAAATTAATACGTAATTAATTTATTCTTAAACCTTCGTTTAGAATGAATTAACGTCAAAATTATGTCAGAAGAAAAAAACATTGTAGAAGTTCCAGCTAAATTCAAATCATTAGTTGAAGAAATCGAAAAAATGAGTGTTTTGGATTTATCAGAACTAGTAAAAATTTTAGAAGAAAAATTCGGCGTTTCTGCTGCTGCTCCAGCTATGATGATGGGTGCTATGCCAGCTGCTGCTGCTGAAGCTCAAGAAGAAAAATCAAGCTTCGACGTAGAATTAACTGATGGTGGTGCTAACAAAATTGCAGTTATCAAAGTTGTTCGCGAAATCACAGAAATGGGATTAAAAGAAGCTAAAGATTTAGTAGACGGAGCTCCAAAGGTTATTAAAGAAGGAGTTAAAAAAGAAGTTGCTGAAGAAATCAAAAAGAAAATTGAAGAAGCTGGTGGAAAAGCTACTTTAAAATAAAACTCAAGCTGTTTAGTATAAAAAAACGTCACCCCTCGGGTGATGTTTTTTTGTTGTTTTAATTAGATACTTTGAAACAAAAAATCGCCTTTTGGGGCGATATTTTGTTATATAAAAAAGAAGTTTAGAAATTTAGAGGAATAGAATAAATACTATTATTATTTAGAATATAGGCCTTATTTTTACTTTCATCAACCATTAAATCCTTGAGATTATCAAATTTATCACTTTGATACTGATTAATAAATTTACCGCTTTCTTTAATATAAACAATTAATCTTTTGCTGGTTTTATCTAGAACATATAAATATTTTTCTCCAACTCGTAAGATGTCAGCACTGCTTAAGGCTGGTTCAATATTTTCTGTGGCAAAGACAGGGTCCTTTTTGCCTTCTAAAAATTTATATACTGTTCCACTTTGGTCTAGAATAAAGATACTAAAATCGGTCACCAGGGATACTGGGTTAATATTTCCACCTTCTTTTATCCAATTGGAAAAATTACTCAACTCATCTTTTGGCATTTGATCATAACGATAAATTTGTTTTTGTTCCTTATTCAAAAGATATGGCCTATTATTATAGATATCAAAAGCTGAAATTTGAGAATAATTATCAATTTTTATTTTATTAAAATTAATTTTTTCTTGTTTATCAATACTGATAACCTGGTTTTCAGATAAGAAATAAATATTATTGTTTCTTTCAATTGTTGATAGACTATTATTTTTTATATTTTCATTTTTTGTCAATTTGCTCAAAGCCTTATTTTCTAGATTTAACAGGTAGATAGAATTTGTTGAACCATCAATAGCGTAAATCTTATTGTTTGATTTGAATAGGGAAATGGCCTGGGTATTAGCTTGGGCTTCAACGGTGGTAAAATTAGCCAACTCTTCTGGATCGTTAATTATTACAATTTTTTGCATTTGAGCTATTTGTCCGTTTACTTTATTTTCAATTTCAATATAATTTTTTATTTTATTTTTTTCTTTTTCAGTCATTGAGTCTAATAATTTTTTCAAATCTAAAATTGCCTCCTTGGCTAACGCTTCATTGTTGTATAGTAGGGCAGAGTCAATTTTGCTTTGTTTTTGCATGATTAATTCTTCAAAATTTGAGACATTTTCCTCAACTAATATCTCATTTTCAGTGCTTTTTTTAGTAAAAGTGTTTGCTAGTAAGGCAATAGCTAAAACTCCAGCAATAATTAATAAGGCATTTCTCAGCTTTTTATTTTTATTATTAATAATAACAACCTCATTGATGTCCTTAATTTTGCTGGCTGGTTTTTTAAATTTAAATTTAATATTAGAGAGAGCTTTAAGTATTTTATTGAAAAAAATATTTATTTTAGAAAATTTATTTTTGATGCTCTTACTTAATTTTTTGGTATCAATACTACCAGCGTTGGTTAATATTTTTTCAGTTCTTTTTTCGGCTAATAATAAATCAGACTCGTTGTATTTAAATTCTTGACGTTCTACTTGATGGGGGAAGTTTTTGATAAGTAGTCCGCAGAAGTTGGAGTAATTATTTATTTTATTTAATAAGTTTTTAATTTGCTCTGTCGCTCCTTCTAATTTTAGTTTTTCTAATATCTTAATAAAATCATCATTTAATAAATATTGTGAAAGGGAATCATTGCAGAATATGATATATGATTTTTCTGGTATTTCTCCGGTAATAATGGAGGAAAATATTTTGCCGGATGATAATTCTTCCATTTCTTGCTCACCGCCGTCAGGATTGATGTCGCTAATTTGGTATGATTTTTCTACATCTCTAATTAAGTATGATTTATTTAGACCCATGCTAGAAAAATGAATTTGATCTTCATAAATTATGCCAACAATAATACTAAGTGATTTAAAATCAAAAGCCAGTCTCTCTTGGTCCATAAATTCTAAAAGCTCTCGGTTGCTTTTTACCAAGGCTGATTCAAAAATTGATTCAATTTTTAGGCTGTTGATATTTTCGCTTAAAAATATCTTTTCGTTGAGATAATAATTTTTCTCTAATAATTGATTGATGATAAATATTATCTTTTCCGCATTTTTGTCAGGTCGGTTAACTTCACTTAAAACAAAAAGTTGACCAGCTTGATTTAGTTGCTGTTTGTTGGGCTCAATAAAATTTGTCTGGATAAAACTTTTGTTCGGATTGTTGATAATATTTATCCGGGACTTTTGAATAGACATAAATTGACTAATATTTATAAATATTATATATTATTTATATATTATAAACAACGTTTTTATATAATTTTTATTTTAAAAATATGTTAGAAAAACTTTTTGGATCGGTTTCAAGAGTCAAGCTTCTAAAAATTTTTTTACTCAATCCAGACAAGAAATATTATATTCGTCAGCTGGCTAGAGATTTAAAACTTCAGGTCAATTCTGTTCGCAGAGAATTGGGTAATTTAGAAGAGTTTGGTCTATTGTCATCTGATGATAATAATAGCACAAATTTGCCCATCCTGTCCAATGGTCGCAAGGCTCCTAGCCCAACCAAAGATAAAAACTCCAGTTTGAAGGAAAAAAAATATTATCAAGCGAACAAAAATTTTATACTTTTTTCCGAGGTAAGGTCGGTTATAGTCAAGGCTCAGATTTTAGCTGGGGAGAGTTTTATTTCTAGTTTAAAAAAGTTTTGTGAACCTAAATTTATTTTGTTGAGTGGTATGTTTGTTAATAACGACAATTCTCCAACTGATGTTCTGGTGGTAGCTGATATCAAAAAAGAAGATTTGATGCAAATTATCAGTGATTTGGAGGGAGAGATGGGACGAGAAATCAATTTTACTCTAATGGATGAAGAAGAATTTAAATATCGTCAAGAAATTGCTGATGTTTTTTTACATAGTGTTTTAAATTCTCGTCGTATTGTTTTGTTGGATAAAATTTTTGACCTTAAAAAATAATTTAATTTTATAATTAAATATTCAAAAATGTTTTTTCAATTTAAAAAAAATATAAATAACTCTTTACCGGGAACAACTAGAATTATTGTTACTATAGTTGTTTTTTTGATTGTGCTGGTTTTGGGTGTTTTGGGATATTTTGCTTTTAAGGTGCAAAATATTTATCAAAATATTCAATCAGGGAAAAATGATCTTTATCAGGCCTTGGTTTTTATGGATAGAGGAGAGTTTGAGCTTTCTAATAAAACAGCTCGACAGGCGATAGAGTCTTTCAGCGTTGCTAGTAAAGAATTGTCAGCTTTGCAGGATAATTTTTTTATAAAAAATTTAGCTAAAGTTAATAGTGATTTTAAGAATCTCAAATATATTGCTTCTAGCGCTGAGGTTCTAAGCCGTAGTGCTCAAAATTCCTTTACTCTAATATCTGATTTTGAGGGTATTGTTTCTGGTCAAAAAGTTGCTAGCTTTTCCGAGTTTAGCAGTGAGGAAAAAGCTTTAATTTTAAAAAAATTATATGAAGCTCGACCAGAAATTCAAGGCATTAAAGCAAATTTGGATTTAGCTTTATTTTATCTAGAGAAAAATGAAGGAGGTTATTTTTCTAGTATGTTCTCTTCTCAAATGGAAGATTTTAAAACACAACTTAAACAGGCTTCTTTATCCCTAGAAACACTAGTTTCGGTTTCGGCCCTTATTCCGGTTTTAAGTGGTTATCCAGAACCAGTTTCTTATTTAGTTATTTTGCAAAATAGCAATGAATTACGTCCAACCGGTGGTTTTATTGGGACTTATGGTCTTTTAACAATTCATTTGGGCGATATTATCAAACTGGAAACTCATGATTCTTATCACCTGGATATGCCAGCTAGTTTGAATAAAAATTTTAAAGTTGAGCCACCAGAACCCATTAAAAAATATTTAGGAGTTAATCAATGGTTTATGCGTGATTCCAATTGGTCGCCTGATTGGCCATCTTCGGCTCAGAATATTCAATGGTTTTATCAGGAAGAAATGAAGGCTGCTAAAAAGGAATCTGAAATTTTGCCACTCTCAGGTGTTGTGGCTGTGACTCCAAAATTGATAACCGATTTGATAGCTATTGTGGGTGAAATTGAAGTTGATGGTCAAAAATACACAGCAGATAATTTTGTGGAAATTCTTCAATATGAAGTTGAGATGGCTTTTCGCAAAGAAGGAATTTCGGAGTGGGATAGAAAAAATGTAATTGGTGATATTTTATCAGAGTTGAAGATAAAGTTATTTAATTTGAATAGTAAAAATTGGAAAAAATTAGCTGAAATATTTAATAAAAACGTTGAGTCCAAAAATATTTTATTTTATTTAAATAATGAAAATTATAGAAAGAGTTCGGCTAGTTTAAATTGGGGCGGGGAAGTCAAGGAGAGTCAGGCTGATTATTTGATGGTGGTTGATGCCAATTTAGCAGCCTTTAAAACTGATAGAGTAATGGCTAAAAAAATTAAATATTATTTGAATGAAGAAACTGATGGTCGTTTGAGAGCCCGAGTAGAATTGGATTACAAAAATAACGGTTGGTTTGATTGGCAAACTACTCGTTATCGTAGTTTTACTAGAATATACAATCCATTAAATACAGTTCTTATTAGTAATTTTGGTTTTGCGCCTGATTCTTTTGTTTCATCTGCCGAATTAAATATTTATTATCCCAAAAATTATTTCGGTGGTTTTATGTCCATTGATCCAGGTAAACAAACAACTCAGATTGTTGAGTATTATTTACCTCAAGAAATTTCTAATAGAATTAAAAATGAAAAAAAGTATTCAATTGTTCTGCAAAAACAAGCGGGTAATAATTCTAGCTTTGAATTTAATTATAATTTTAAAAAAGAAATAAAATCATTTTCTTCTTCTGTTTCATCTGACAAAATACAAAAAAATGGTAGTATGGGGATAAGCTGGAGTTCTGATTTAAATCAGGATCGCTATTTGGAAATTAATTTTTAAAAAATGGCTGAATATAAAGTTGAAAAAATAAAAGAAGATTTTTCTCCGATGCGTTCCTCGGATCGTCTTTTGATTTTGTTTTTTTTAGCCTTGTTTTTTATTTTTGCCCTCTTCTTTGCTTTCTCCAATAATTTAATTTATTTAGCGGTTTTAGCAGTAGTTTTTTGTCTAATTTTATTCTTTGTTCGTCCTATATTTTCTCTTTATGTGATCGCCTTAGTTCTGCCAACCACTGGTTTAGTATTTAGGTTTTCTGGTCTGGAATTACCTCTATTGGACTTATTGTCGCTTTTAGCTTTGGCTTCATTTTTTGTCCGACATTTTTATATTTATTTTTTTGCCCCTAGAATTTATCAAGAGAAAATAAAATTACCATATTTATTTTTATTCTCTTTGTTTTTTGTAACTCTTATCATTTCATCTCTTTTATCATCTGATCCCATTTCTAGTTTATGGTATTTTGTCCGCTGGATATTATTTTTCTACTTAGCTTTTGTAGTTTTTCCTTTTAATGTTATTAAAACTTTCAGTCAACTAAAAAAGGTTTTAATATTTATTGGTATTTCAGGAATATTTTTGGCAGGTCTGGGTGTTACTTCTTTATTTTATCAAGATTTTTCTGATTATTTTTTTCGTGCTCAACCATTACCAATTTTTAATATTTGGCTCTTTGGGCAAAATTATAATTTAATGGCAGAGTTTTTAATAATTTCTAGCTTTTTAGTTTTGTCTTTGAAATATTATTTTAAAGAAGAAAAACAAAGACGAATATTGAATGTTATTTTCGTTTTATTATTATTGGTTGTTTTTTTAAGTTTTGGTCGCACTGCTTGGATTACCCTAGGCCTACAATTATTTTTGTATTTTTTGGTCGACGCTGTATTTTTTAAAAAAAGAAAGATTTCTTTGCGAGAGTTAGGCTTATATGTTTTTATAATCGCTTGTTTAATCTCACCTTTGTTTATTAAAATGCTAGATCTGCAAAGAGCTAATGTTAGTTCTACTGAAAATCGACTTATTTTATCAAAAATTGCTTGGTCATCCTTTTTAGAGAAACCTTTATTTGGTAATGGTAGCGGAAGCTTTGTTTCTTTGGTAGAAGACAACACTAGATTTGTAGCTAAATATGGTAGCCCCTTAGACTCGCATGGTTTTGTGCAAAAAATTTTAGCGGAAAATGGGATCTTTGGTTTCTTAGCTTTTTCCTTTTTACTTTTAGTTTTATTTATTAAATCATTTTTAATACTGATTAAAAATCCAAAATATTTTAAGTTAACTTGGCCGATATTTGTTTCAGCTTTTGGTGGAATGTTTTATCAATTATTTAACACTTCATATTACAAGGGGAGGATATGGTTGCCAATAGCCTTGCTTTTAATAGTAATTAAATTAATAACAGATCAAGAAGATGACAACTAGTAAAAGAATAAAAATTTTATACATTAGTCCAACTTTAGCTTCTGGTGGAGCTGAAAGGTTGACTTTGGATTTGATAGAAAATTTAGATAAGGAAATTTTTAGTCCTAGCTTATTGCTTTTTGCTGGCCAGGGTTTTTTCTATTCAGAAGCTTTAACTAAAAGAATTAAGGTTAAATCTTTGAAAAAAAAGTTTATCATTGATCCATTAAATTTTTATGCAATATATAAATATATAAAAAAATTAAAACCGGATATTGTTCATACTCAAATGGGAGCTGACTTTTATGGACGCCTAGCAGCTAAATTGGCCGGGGTAAAAATTATTGTTTCTACTGAACATAATGTTTTAAGTAATTACACCCCCTTAATTTCTTTTTTAAAAAGAAAAACTGCTTCTTGGTCTAATAAAACTATTTGCGTGTCTAGGGCTATACAAGATGATATGAGTAAACAGTATCGAGGAGGAGTTCCTTTAGAGTTAATATATAATGGAATTAATATAGAAAAATTTTCTCAAATAAAAAGAAAACCACTTAATGATAAAGAAATAGTTTTTGGCTCCTTGGGGCGTTTAAGTGAACAGAAAAATTATTCTTTATTAATCCAAGCGGTGGCTCAAATTAAAAGTGACGTTAAGTTTAAATTTAAAATAGCTGGTGAGGGAATTTTAAAATCAGCCCTGCTTAAAGAAATTGAATTAGCTCAAGTTGCTGACAAGGTTGAATTAGTTGGAGTAAAAGATGATGTGCCAAAATTTCTACAGGAATTAGATTTCTTTGTTTTACCTTCAAAATGGGAGGGACTAGGTATTGTTTTATTAGAAGCAGGATTGGCTCGTTTGCCGGTTTTAGCTTCGGGTACCGGAGGTATTTTAGAGATTATTGAAGATAAAAAAACTGGTATTACTTTTGAAAATAATAATGTTCTAGATTTGGTAAAAAAGATTGAATATTTTTTAGACAAAAATAATAGAAATATTTTAGATAATTTAGGAGAAAATTTGTATATTAAGGTGATAAATGATTTTGCTATTTCAAAATTAATAAAAAAGTACGAGCAAGTTTATTTAGAGTTAATAAAAAAATATGAGAATACTACAAGTAAATAAATATAATTATCTTCGCGGTGGAGCAGAAAAATATTTTATTGAACTAAGCAAAGAATTAGAACGAGCTGGTCATCAGGTGGCAATTTTTTCTATGCGTCATCCTAAAAATTTACCAAGTCTCTGGGAAAAATATTTTGTTTCCCGGGTAAGTTTTTCGGAAAATTCTTTGTATTATTCATTGCTTCGTCCTTTTAGAGTTTTGTATAGTTTTGAGGCTAAAAGAAAATTTTCTAAATTAATAAAAAAGTTTAAACCAGATATTATTCATATCCATAATATTTATCATCAGATTTCTCCCTCTATTTTGCCAGTGGCTAAAAAATATAATATACCAGTAGTTATGCATTTACATGACTATAAGTTGATTTGTCCTAATTATCAATTATTATCTCAGGGACAAATTTGTTATCGTTGTTTGCCAAATAAATATAGTCAATGTATAAAACAAAGATGTTTTAAAGATTCTTTTTGGAAAAGTTTGTTGGCTACAATTGAGATGACTTTGCATCATAAAATTTTACATATCTACAAAAAGAATATTAATCTTTTTATTGCGCCTAGTAATTTTATGAAGAGAACAGTAACTGCTTTTTCTTGGCCGGATGATAAAATTAAGCTTATATATAATTTTCCGCAAAAGATGAACTTTGATATAAAATCAGAGATAGGCGACTACGGATTGTACTTTGGTAGAATTTCTAAAGAAAAGGGAATTAATGTTTTATTAGAAGCTTTGTCTTTATCTAAAACTAAGATTAAATTTAAGATTGTTGGCTCGGGACCAGAAGAAAAAAATTATTTGGCCAGTGCCAAAGCTTTGGGTTTGAGCGAACAAGTAGAATTTTTGGGCCCCAAGTTTGATAAAGAATTATTTGAAATTATAGCCAAAGCTAAATTTATAGTTTTGCCATCTATTTGGGCTGAGAATATGCCCTTGACCTTGCTTGAGTCTATGATGGCTAAAAAAGTAGTTTTAGTTTCTAAAACCGGTGGTTTGCCAGAATTAATTGATGATCGAGAAAACGGTTTTGTTTTTAAAAATGGTGATGCTAGAGATTTGGCGAGAGTAATTGACTCTTTGGATAACTATAATTTAACAGAAATGGGTGAGAGGGCTCAAAATAGAGTGCTTGATCTGTCTATAGAAAAGCACTTACTCAAGATACTGGATATTTACACAAATTTATCAAAAATAAGATCATAAATTAAAAGTATTTGTTTATTTATTTTGTCGTCTGAGGTTTTTGTGTTATAATAAAATATTAATGTTAATAATTTTTTAATTAAAATCTTTATAATATAATTTAAAAAATATGAAAAATGAAAAAGGTTTATTTTCTCAAGAAAATATTTTACCAAAAAAAGATAATATGATCTCACTCTCAGAAGAAGAAATTCAGCTTAGGATGGAAAATAAAGAAAATTTAGACAGCGATTTTGCTTTTTATTTGATAGAATGCGGAAAAAGCGATGTTTTTTTGGAAAATATTAAATTTTTTAATATATTAAATCAAGAGATTGCTGATAAGTTAATAGACAAAGGTCAAGAAGAATATGTAGCTGAAAACTTAGAAAAATTTGTAGGTTTAAATCATCAAGAGATTGCTGATAAATTAATAGACAAAGGTCAAATATGGTGCGTGGCTTTTTATTTAGAAAAATTTATAGGTTTAAATCATCAAGAGATTGCTGATAAATCAATAAAAGAAGGTAAGGGAGAGTTTGTGGTATATAACTTAGAAAACTTTATAGGTTTAAATCACCAAGAGATCGCTGATAAATTAATAGACCAAACAACTCCAAATATGATACAAGAATTAAAACGATTATTAATACGAAA
>CAYYLI010000022.1:0-10357 GCA_964472595.1 uncultured Gammaproteobacteria bacterium
TTCTCCCAAATTGGGGGTTTCAATAAATTCATTAACCTCTTCATACAACTTATTCTTTAAAGCTTGTCTAAATTCTTCTTCACCAGCAATATGAGTGAATGGCTTTTGATTATTCTTTATTATAATCTCTGGAATGTTATCTCTAACTAGTTTATTGTATTCCATATTTTTTTGAATTATTCGCAATCCTTATTAGAACACTTTGGTCCATTTTTATCCTCGACCATCAAAGCTCCACACTTTGAACATTTCTCTCCGGTTGGTTTAGCAAAGTAAGCATTCTTACAATTTGGATAAGCACTGCAAGCATAGAAAACACCACGACGAGAAAACTTCTTCACTATCTTTCCAACTCCACAAGCTGGACAAGAAACCTCTTTTTCAACTCCACCTTCTTTATCAATATTTTTTAAGTTCTTACATTTTGGATAAGCACTACAACCTAAGAACGGACCAAATTTACCCATACGAACTATCATCTCAGCCCCGCATTTATCACATTTTTCTCCTTGATATTTTTCTTTAATATCTTTTAGCTCTTGGCTCTCTTCTCGAGGGGCACTACCAGCTTGACCTCCCATTGATTTAATATTACGACAATCAGGAAAGGCACTGCAGGCTAAAAATTTACCAAAACGACCAGTCTTTACAATCATCTTTGCTCCACATTTATCACACACTTCATTGCTCTCTTCTTCAGGAGCAAAACTTTTTTTGTCTAATTCCATATATTTATCTTTTAAATTTTTATCAAAAGGAACCCAGAAATCTTCAATAACTGGTTGCCATTGTTTTTTACCCAAGGAAATTTGATCTAAATTATTTTCCATTTGAGCAGTAAATTTATAATCAATAACTTGGGGAAAATGTTCAACTAATAAATCAACTACAATAAAAGCGATGTCGGTCGGGAACAGTTTTTTCTTGTCATCACGATTAACATAATTTCTGTCAATAATTGTTGAAATAGTTGGAGCATAAGTAGAAGGTCGACCAATACCATTTTTTTCCATTTCCTTAACTAAACTAGCATCAGAATATCTAGCTGGAGCTTGAGTAAAATGCTGATTTTTTTCTAATTTTATTAAATCTAATTCATCCTCAACTTTTAATTCTGGCAACTCATTTTCACTAACAGCCTCTGGATATATTTCTAAATAACCCTTAAATTTAACTGTTTGGCCATTAGCTCTAAACAAAAATTCATTTTTTTGTCCGGCCAAAATATCAACCACCACCGTGTCTAAAATAGCGCCAGCCATTTGTGAGGCTAGGGCTCTTTGCCAAATTAATTGATAAAGTTTGAATTGATTTTTATCTAATTTATCAGCCAGTTTTTCTGGTTCAGAAAAAGCAGAAGTCGGTCTAATTGCTTCATGAGCCTCTTGAGCATTTTTACTTTTACCCTTGAAAACTCGGCCACCGGACATTAAATATTTTTCACTTAATTTTTCTTTTAAATAATTACTAGCCTCATCTCTAAATTTTTGCGCCAAATTAATTGAGTCAGTTCTCATATAGGTTATATAGCCCATTTCGTATAATTTTTGAGCAACCATCATAGTCTGTTTAGCACTAAAACCTAAACGACGATTAGCTGTTTGTTGCAAGGAAGAAGTGATAAAGGGTGGTAGTGGGTTTTTGATAGTTTCTTTTCCCTCAATATTATTTACTGTCCACTTAGTCCCGTCTAAAGAATCTAAAATCTTTTGAGCCTCATCTTCATTTTTAAAATAAAATTTATCAATTGACTTATTATCTATCTTCAATAAACGAGAAGCAAAATTGGTATCATCTTTAGCTAAGGTAGCGTTTATATCCCAATACTCCTGCGGGTTAAAAGCTTTTATTTCCCTTTCTCTTTCCACTACTAAACGGACAGCTACACTTTGAACACGTCCAGCCGACAAACCTTTAGCTACTTTTTTCCATAAAAATGGAGATAATTTATAACCAACTAATCTATCTAAAACTCTGCGAGCTTGTTGAGCATCAACCATTTTTTGATCAATATCTCTAGGATTCTCTAAAGCCGATAAAATAGCTTCTTTAGTTATTTCATGAAAGGCAATTCTTTTTGACTGTTCTTTTTTAAGATCTAGAGCGTCAAATAAATGCCAAGCAATAGCCTCTCCTTCACGGTCCTCATCAGAAGCCAAAATAACATTGTTTGCCATTTTAGCCAGCTTCTTCAAATCAGCCACCTTCTTTTTGGCGGTTGTTGGAATAACATACTTAGGAGCAAAATTATTTTCTAAATCAACCCCTAATTCACTTTTAGGTAAATCTCTAACATGCCCAAAAGATGACTCTACTTTATAATCTCGACTCAAAAATTTAGCTATAGTTTTAGCTTTAGTTGGTGACTCAACAATTATTAAATTCATATATTATGAGGAGAACCTTTAATTTTTATAAAACAATTATAATATTAAAATAAAAAAAATACAAATTATCTATATTAATTCATAATTTTTGTGGCCAGAATCATAAATTACGCCATTTATTTCTAATAAAATCAAGCTAGAACTGATATTTTGCACATTTTGTGGGTTCAATTTTAGAATATCATCAATATGAGCTGGGCCATACTTTAATAAGTCTAATATTAGTCTTTCTTCTTCGTTCTGAGGCTCATATTTAGCCTTGGGAGGCTTTAATTTACTTCCTCGCTCATTTTCCCAATCTATGCCAAAATATGCTAAAATATCGCCATTTGACAGCAAGACTGAGGCTCCTTTTTGCAATAATCTATTATTGCCAGACAGGCTCTCCTTGAAGATATCACCCGGGACTGAAAAGACCTCCCGCCCCTCTTCCAAGGCTAACTCTGCCGTAATTAAAGAGCCAGATTTAATCCCAGCTTCCAACACCAAAGTAGCTGGACTTAAACCGGCTATAATTCTGTTTCTTTGTGGGAAGTGATAGGCTAAGGGTTTGGCACCTGGAGAAAACTCGGAAATAAGTAAACCACCCTGAGAAACAATTTCCTCGGCCAAAAATCTATTGGAATATGGATAAATAGAATTTTTATCCAAACCCGAGCCTAGAACTGCTACTGTTTTTCCAAAAAACTCTAAAGTTTTACTATGAGCTAAAGAATCTATTCCCAAAGCCAAACCAGAAATAATGGTTAGCCCAGACTGACTCAGACCAGGTATAAATTCATTAACCAGTCTTTCGCCATAAAAAGAATAGGTTCTAGAGCCAACCACTGATAAAGATTTATCCCAATCAATCTCCAGATTACCCCGATAATAAAATAAGGGGGGCGGATTATATATATTTTTTAAATATTTAGGATAAATCTCATCCTCTAAAAAACAAAAGCTAATATGGTTATCAAGCAATTCTTGCTCATATTTATCCCAGGAAAAATTTTTTCTAGTTTTAATAAAATTAAAAAGGTTTGACTCTCTAAGACCAGAATCAAATAATTCTTTTTCACTAGCATAAAAAGCTTTTTCCAAATCGCCAAATCTAGCTAATAGTTTTTTATATAAACTAAAGCTAAAATTACATAAATAAGAAAAAGCCAGGGCATATTTTTTATTATTATTCATTAAAATATTATATAATAAAGCTCCTAAAATCTAATTAAAATAATAATAAAAACGGCCTAAACGCCGCCCTTGACTTTTTCTTATTAATTTAGTATAATATCCACACTTTTAAATAATAGCCGTGGGTATTGCCCAGAGATCGGAAAAGTGAAATTATCTAGAAAATTTATTCCCTTGAAGTTCCTCCTTTTTTCTTCAAGAAAAATTAAATTAGATAATCACTTTTCTCCTCTGAGCTTTTCCTACGGCTATTATTTTTTATTTAGAGTATTTGAAGCTTCGCGAAAAATATCATTAATTTGACCAAGTTCGGTGCCAGAAAAATTTTGTAAAACAAATTTGTCTCCCGGGATATTAGCTTTAAATTCATTTTTAATACCAAACCTCAATCTTTTAAAATTTTTAGTTTTTAAATGTTTAATAATTGACTCTACTCCATTATGGCCAGCGCTAGAAGCATTAACTGAAATTTTAAATTTTGGAAATTCAATATCTAAATCATCTTGAACCACCAATAAAATATCACTTAAATCTAAATCCGATTTGGCAAACAAGCCAAGCTTTTTTGGCAACAATTTATAATAATCCATAAAGGCTCGAAGTGATAAACCAGAATTATTCATAAAAGTTAGGGGTTTGATAAAAACAAAATCCCCTTTTTCACAAATCAAGGCATTAAATTTTTTATTCAATTTCCAATCAGCCTCAGGCCCAACCAAAAAATCAAGAAACATAAAGCCGATATTGTGGCGAGTCTTTTGATATTTTTCACCTGGATTTCCCAAGCCAAGAATAATTTTCATAACTTTATTTTTTTATCATAGACCTCTGTCAAAAACAGAGGTCTATTAAAACGAATAAATTTATTTGTAGATCTCTCGCTTCTTCTTTTCTTTGTAACCAGTTCCAGCTGGAATTAAGCAACCGATAATAACATTTTCTTTCAAGCCTTCTAAGTAATCAATTTTACCACTAAGAGCAGCGTCAATTAAGACTCTAGGTGTTTCTTGGAAAGAAGCAGCTGACAAGAAACTATCAGTAGTCAGAGAAGTTTTGGTAATACCTAATAATAATTTTTCGGCCTTAGCCTTGTGCTTGGCATCTTTATTAGCTTGATATAATACCTCATCTTCTACAGTTTCACCTGGAAGCAAATCTGTTTCTCCGGTCTCTCTAACTAAATAGCGAGAGAACATTTGACGAGCGATAATTTCAATATGCTTATCATTTAAAGGTTGCCCTTGAGAAGAATATACATATTGAATTTCTTTAATAATATACTTTTGAGTTTCAAGTTGACCGCGCAAACGATATAGTTCCTTCAAATCAAAACTTCCTTCAGTTAAACGATCACCTGGCTTGACAGTATCACCATCCTTAACCCAAATCATCAAACCTTTAGGAATAGTAAACTCTTGGATTTTATCAACTTCAGAAATAACTGTAATAAATTTATCTGAAATTTTTACCAAACCACCCTCTTCTGATTTCATCGATCTTCCAGCAATTGAGTAAAGTTCTGTTCCACTAATAATCATCTCATCGTCCTTCACTTTAATCTTTGGCTCTAGATCTTTTTTAGCGTGTTTTTCTCCAGATAATTTAATTTCATTTAATATCTCGCGGAAATAATATTTCTTGCTCTCCTTGCCCTTGTAAACAATTTTCAAAATCTTTTCCTGTGGGTTATTAACAAAAATATCTTTCCCGTCTTTGTCTTTAATAGTTTTTTGACCAAATTCAATTTTGATTTTACCCTCCACTTCAGACATCAACGCTTTTTTCTTTGGAGTTCTATTTTCAAAAATTTCTTCTACTCTAGGCAAACCTTGGGTAATATCTTCAGCACTAGCCACACCTCCAGTATGGAAGGTTCTCATAGTAAGCTGAGTTCCGGGTTCACCAATAGATTGAGCCGCAATAATACCAACAGTAGTGCCTAATTTAACTTCTTTATTATAAGCCAAATCAACTCCATAACATTTAGCACAAATTCCTTTATGCATTTTACAACTCAAAACTGAACGAATAGTAGCTGATTCAATTTCCTTATCTTTATTCTTTTTGATAAAATCTTCAGTCACTAATTCGCCAGCTGTCAACAAAACCTTGCCTTTTTTATCAGTTAAATCCTTAGCTAAATAACGTCCAGAAATTTTGCGGAAGAAATCATCATTTTCTTTTTCTACCTCAGCTTTACTAATAAATAAACCTTCGGTATCACCACAATTATCTTCTGACACAATAATATCTTGCGCTACATCAACCAATCTTCTAGTCAAATAACCAGCATTAGCTGTTCTAAGCGCTGTATCAGACAAACCTTTTCTAGTAGCGTGAGTAGAAATAAAGTATTCTAGTACTGAATAACCTTTTTTCAAGTTACCTTTAACTGGCAGTTCAATAATAGCTCCAGAAGGAGATGTTACCAAACCTTTCATACCAATAATCTGAACAGGTTGAGCCCAAGAACCACGAGCTCCAGAATCAATCATAGAGAAAACTGGCAACGAATCTTTTAAACCCTCCTTACAAATATCAGCAATTTTTTCTTTAGTATTTGTCCAAGTTTCAATAACCTTACTATATCTTTCACTATCAGTTAACAAACCTTCTTCAAATTGCTCTTTAATTTGATCTACTTGCTTATTAGCTTCTTCAATTAAACGATCTTTTTCTGGCAATTCTGGTAAGTCACCAAAACCCCAAGACAAACCACTCTTAGTAATAAAGTCAAAGCTTAAATTTTTCAGGTCATCAATAAATTTAACTGTTCTTTCTTCTCCATAAAGATCTAAACAATCTTTAATCAAATTTTTAACTTTACCTTTGCCCACAATTTCATTAACAAATTGCAATTTTTCTGGAATAATCTTATTAAAAATAATACGGCCGACAGTTGTAGTTATTAATTCTTTATTGATTCTAACTTTAATAACATCATGTAGAGAAATTAATTTATAATCATAAGCCAATAAGGCTTCTTGCTCCTCGGAAAAATATCTAAACTTTTCTGGCCCTTGGTTAAGGTCAACTTTATTGCTTAAAGTAATATAATAAGCACCCCAAACGATATCTTGGTTAGGAGTAACGATAGGATCACCAGTTGCCGGTTTTAATAAATTGTGAGAGGACAACATAATATCACGAGCTTCAGCCACAGCCTCTTTAGTTAAAGGAACATGCACCGCCATTTGATCTCCATCAAAGTCAGCGTTAAAAGCAGTACAAACTAAAGGATGAATTTGGATAGCTTTTCCTTCAATCAAAATTGGTTTAAAAGCTTGGATACCCAAACGATGTAAGGTTGGGGCACGATTTAATAATACATAAGCTTCGTCAATGATTTTTTGTAAAATATCCCAAACATCATCATTACCTGCTTCAATATAACGAGAAGCACTGCGAACATTGTGAACAATTTCTTTTTTAATTAATTCCGCAATTATAAATGGTTTGAATAATTCCAAAGCCATAATTTTTGGTAAACCACATTGATCTAAATTCAATTTCGGGTTAACTACGATAACGCTACGTCCAGAATAATCAACTCTTTTACCAAGTAAGTTTTGACGGAAACGACCTTGTTTTCCTTTTAAGGCGTCAGCCAAAGATTTTAATTGTCTTTTCTGACCAGTTGAAGCAGTTACCATTTTGCTATTGCGAGCTGAGTTGTCAATCAAAGAATCAACTGCTTCTTGTAACATTCTTTTTTCGTTACGACAGATAACTTCCGGAGCGTTTAATTCTAATAATTGTCTTAAACGATTATTACGATTAATAACTCGACGATACAAATCATTTAAATCAGAAGAAGCAAAGCGCCCCCCATCCAAAGCTACCATCGGACGAAGATCCGGTGGAATAACTGGAATAACATCCAAAATCATCCATTCCGGACGGATATTATTTTTATGCAAATTCTTTAATAATTTTAATCTTTTAATGATTTTATCTTTTTTGGTATCAATAACTGTTTCCAACTTCTCTTCCAATTTATTAATAGTTTTTTCTAAGTTAATACGACGTAATAAAGTTTGGATAGCAATAGCTCCGATACCAGCTTCAAACAAGTGCCCAAATTTTAAACTTAAATTTTGGTATTCTTGTTCTGATAAAATTAATAAAGGTTTCAATTCTTTCAATTCCTTTTTAACGCTCTCATAATCTGAATCTAATTTAGCAGTTTTTTCTTCTTTTTCTTTATGAGCTTCATCAACTTTTTCATTAATTACTTTAGAGCCCTCTTCTTTAAATTCTTTTTTAATTTCGTCAATTTTCTTTTGAGCATCAGTTTCAATATTTTTTCTTTTGTTTTTGTATTCTTTTTTAATAATTTCTAAAGTTTCGTTTTTCAACTTTTCATCAACATCAGTTACTATAAAGTTAGCAAAATATACAACTTTTTCTAAAGATTGAATACTTAAATTCAAAACCAAACCAACCTTAGAAGATAGTCCTTTTAGAAACCAAATATGAGAACAAGGAACTTGTAATTTAATGTGACCCATACGTTCACGACGAACTACACTTCTAGTAACTTCAACACCACACTTATCACAAACAACTCCTTTATATCTGATTTTTTTATACTTACCACAAGAACATTCCCAATCCTTTACTGGACCAAAAATCTTTTCACAGAACAAACCGTCTTTTTCCGGTTTCTGTGTGCGATAGTTAATGGTTTCAGGTTTTACTACTTCGCCCTTGGACCATGACAAAATATCGTCCGGAGAAGCCAAGCTCAACTTGATGGCATCAAAATCGCTAGTTTTAATAGGATTCAACATATAAATTTATTTATTTTAATTATTTATAAATTTTTATTCTTCGGAAACTTCCTTGGATGGCAAGCCACCTTCGTAAATCTCTTTATCCGCTTGATTGATTTTTTCAACATTAGATTCAGAAATTTCTTCTTCATCCTCATCTTCCACAACTGTTCCTCCCAACAAATCAACATTTAGACCTAAGCCTTTTAATTCTCTAATTAAAACATTAAAAGATTCTGGAACGTTTAATTTTTGAATTTCCTCACCTTTGATAATAGATTCATAAGCCTTACTTCTACCTGGAACATCATCAGATTTAATGGTCAAAATTTCTTGTAAAGTATGGGCGGCGCCATAACCTTCTAGAGCCCAAACTTCCATTTCTCCAAATCTCTGTCCGCCAAATTGAGCCTTACCTCCCAAAGGTTGTTGAGTGATAAGCGAGTATGGTCCAATAGATCTTTGGTGAATTTTGTCTTCAACCATATGATTTAATTTCAATACATATTTATAACCAACAGTAACTCTATTTTCATATTTTTCTCCAGTTTTACCATTGTATAAGGTAACTTTTCCGTCTTCTGGATAACCAGCTTTTTTCAATTCTTCTCTAATTTGATCTTCTGTAATACCATTCAAAGCTGGAGTAGCAACCTTATAACCCAATTTTTGAGCAGCTAGACCCATATGAGTTTCAAGTAATTGACCGAAGTTCATACGAGAAATAATACCCAAAGGAGATAAAATAATATCAATTGGGGTTCCGTCTTCCATATAAGGCATATCCTCAACTGGCACAACTTTAGAAATAACACCTTTATTACCATGACGACCTGACATCTTATCACCCACTTGAATTTTTCTTAAATTAGCAATAGAAATTTGAACTGACTTTAAAACACCAGCTTCTAATTTATCGCCATCTTCGCGAGAGAAGATTTTAATATCAATAACCTTACCCTGTTCGCCATGTTCTAAGTATAATGAAGAATCGCGCACGTCTTTGGCCTTATCACCAAAAATAGCTCGAAGTAATCTTTCTTCAGCACTTAATTTAGTTTCACCTTTTGGAGTAATTTTTCCAACTAGAATATCACCGCTAGAAACTTCGGCTCCAATTCGGATAATACCATCTTCATCCAAGTTCTTTAATTTTTCTTCAGAAATATTTGGAATGTCGTTGGTGATAACTTCAGGACCCAGTTTAGTATCACGAACATCAATAGTATAATTTTCAATTTGAATAGATGAATAAACATCTTCTTTAACTAATCTTTCTGAAATAATAACCGCATCTTCATAGTTATATCCTTCCCAAGTCATAAAGGCTACCAAAACATTTTTTCCTAAAGCTAATTCTCCATTGGAAATAGCTGGACCGTCAGTTAAAGCTTGCCCTTTTTTAACTTTATCACCAACATTAACAATTGGTTTTTGATTAATACAAGTTAAGAAGTTGGAACGTAAAAATTTAGTTAAATTATATTTTTTAACTTTACCTTTAGCATTAGTCAATTCTAAACACAAAGCATCAACCTTGGTAATTTCACCATCTTCCGGGGCAATAATAATATGGCCTGAATCACGAGCAGCAATAGCTTCAATACCAGTTCCCACAATTGGAGCCTCAGTCTTAACTAATGGCACAGCTTGGCGTTGCATGTTTGTTCCCATAAGTGATCTTTGTCCATCATTGTGTTCCATGAAAGGAATAAGTGAGGTAGCAATAGAAACAATTTGATTGGGAGCCACACCTACAAAATCAACTTCGGTAATATCCACAGTTTCTGGATTTCCAGCTCGACGAGCAGGATATTTATCAACCATAAAAAAACCGTTATTATCAACTGGAACAGTAGCATCAGCAATAACATATTTTTCTTCTTCAAAAGCATCCAAATATACAATCTCATCAGTAACTTTTGGAGTTTTTTTATCTTTAATAACTTTTCTGTAAGGAGCTTCTAAAAATCCATAATGGTTCAAATGAGCATAAGATGCTAAGTGACCAACCAAACC
>CAYYLI010000023.1:0-10173 GCA_964472595.1 uncultured Gammaproteobacteria bacterium
AAGTGCTGTTTTTTTCAATAAAAAAGAGCTTCTGGGTGGGGGAATTATTTGTTAGTCTATGGAATACTCAAAAGCTTTAAATATCTTATTGAAAAAAAATATTTTACAAAAACCTCAAGTTTCTGAGTTATCTATTAGTAATAATTATCATACTTTTTTGATAGTTGATGGGAAAAATAAATATGTTTTGCGCTTGGTTAATAAAAGGGCTAGTGCTGATAATAGATTAAAAAAGTCCTTTTTAATTTTGAAGTTTATCGAGCAGGAAAGAATTTCTTTTTCCGAAAAGGTTTTATTCTTTGATTCTAAAAATTCTTTTATGTTAAGCACTTTTATTTCTGGCAAGGAATTGTCTGTGCGGGATTTAAAAGGTAAAAGATTATTAGAGTTTGTTGATAAGATTATTTTTTTAAGAAAGTTAAAATTGGGAAGGTTTGTTAGTCTTTGTAGAAAAGAAAAAAAGAAAATAGATAACTTTGAAAATCCACTAAATAGATTAGTGAAATTAAAAAAGGGTAGAATTAAATATATTGAAGAAAATAAAAATATTTTATCTAGGTTTGATATTGATGTATCGGAATTATCTTCTTGGATAAAGAGAGAGTTTTCTTTTTTTCAGGAGAATTATAAAAAGAAAAAATATAAAAAGAATGATATTTTTTTTGAACACGGTGATGTGGCTGGGGCTAATATTATTTTAGGTAAAGAAGGCTTGCAGTTTATTGATTGGGACAATGCTCGTTTTACTAACGATTTATCTTTTTCTATGGCTGATCTATTCTTTCATTCCTATATTTTTTCCCGGAGTTTTATTAATAATTTTTTAACATTATATATAAAAAAGGCTAAGATTAAGGTCGATAAAAAGGACCTGTGGTCTGAGCTGGATATCAGTTTTAAGTTTATAACTTTTAGTGGCACCCTTTGGGCTCTGGAAGCTTTTGTGAGGTCGCAAAAGAATAAAACGGGGGAAGGTTTGAAGTATTTAGATATTTATCGGGAGAGACTTTCTTTGTATAATAATTTTTCTCTTGAAAAATAAAAAGACCTGAAATCAGGTCTTTTTTAGTGCCGATGGTGGGAATCGAACCCACAAGCCTTGCGGCACACGAGTTTGAGTCGTGCGTGTTTGCCAATTTCACCACATCGGCCTTTTTCTAATAACAGAATAATAATATATTATTTTTTAGAAAATGTCAAAAGCCAAAAAAGTATTTGCTCAAAATTAAATTTTAAGGTATAATATTAATATCTTAATTCTAATTTAAATATGGGAAAAATAATTTCAGTCGTTAATCAAAAAGGTGGTGTCGGCAAGACAACTACCTCTATAAATTTGGGGGCTTATTTAGCTCATTTTGGGAAGAAGGTGCTGCTAGTTGATGTTGACCCTCAAGCTAATGCTACTTCAGGTTTAGGTATAAATCATCGTCAAATAGAAAGAGGTATTTATGACGTGCTTTCCGGAGTTTGTTCTATTTTTGATGTAGTTACAAAAACTAGTCAAGAAAATTATTTTGTTGTTCCGGCTACTGTGGCTTTGTCTGGCGCCTCTATTGAATTAGTCAATGTAGAAAATCGCGAATTTTTATTACTCAATGCTTTAGAAGAATTAAGAAATCATTTTGACTTTATTATTATTGATGGACCACCATCCTTGGGTTTGTTAACTATCAATAGTTTGGTTGCTGCTGACAAAGTTTTAATTCCGATTCAAAGTGAATACTATGCCTTAGAGGGTCTTAGTCAATTACTAGAAACAATTTCTTTAATTCAAAATAATTTAAAAGAAAATTTAGGAATATTAGGAGTGGTTATTACTATGTTTGATAAGCGCAATCGTTTATCAGCCTTGGTTAAAGATGAGTTGTATAAATATTTTCCTAATAAAGTTTTTCAATCCATTATTCCTCGAACTGTTCGTTTAGCTGAATCTCCTAGTTATGGTTTGAGTATTTTGCAGTATGATCCCAATAATTCTGGTGCTAAAGCTTATGAAGGCTTGGCCAAAGAAATTATAAATTTAAATTAAATTTAATATAAAATTAAATTATATGAATAACAAAGGTTTGGGACGAGGTCTAGGCTCTCTAATCCCAAAAAAAATAAACGTGCAAGACGACTTTATTGAAAATGTTAGTACTAATGTTGTAGCCAAAAATTCTTCTTACATTCAAAGTATTGATCCACGATTGATTGTGGCCAATCCTTACCAGCCACGTAAAGAATTTGATCCTATTGCCCTAAATGATTTGATAGAATCAATTAAGGAGCATGGCATTATTCAACCATTAGTGGTTAGTCCCAAAGGTGATAAATATGAGCTGATTGCCGGAGAAAGACGTTTGCGCAGTGCTTTGGAATTAGAATTAAGAGAAGTTCCAGTGGTAGTGCGTGAAGTTTCTGAGCAGAAAAAGCTGGAATTAGCTTTGATTGAAAATTTACAAAGACAGGATTTGAGCCCAATTGAATCAGCTGTTGCTTATAATCAATTAATTAATGAGTTTAATTTAACTCAAGATGATTTGGCCAAAAAAATGGGAATTGCTCGCTCCACTATTGCCAATACTTTGAGATTTTTAAGTTTACCAGAGGAAATCAAAAGCGCTCTAGCTAAAAAACAAATCAGCGAGGCTCATGCTAAATATCTTTTGGGTTTGGATTCCGAAGTCAAGCAATTAAATATTTTCCGCAAGATTTTGTACAATAATCTTTCGGTTCGTGAAACTGATAAATTGATTAAACAATATGGCGGCACCAAAAAAGCCAAAGTAATTATTGGAGAAAATGATAAACAAATAATTGATTCTTTGCAAATACATCTTGGCACTAAGATTGAAATTAAGAGAGGACAAAAGGGTGGTCGCATTGAAATCAACTTTTATTCCGAGGACGATTTTAAAAATATTATTAAAAAAATTAAAGGCTAATTAGCTTGACATTTTTTTTAGCATTTTTAATTAGATTTTTTTATCTCAGCCAGGCTTAAAACCTGGCTTTTTGTTTGGTTTTTTGGGTATTTTCAATTGTCGTTTATTATAGTATTATAAAGAAGAGATAATTAATTTATTTTGTATTTATCTATGTCTTTTGTCCATCTCCACAATCATACTCATTATTCCTTGCTTGATGGCTTGACCAATATTGATGAACTAATTGCTAAAGCCAAATCTCAGGGTTGTCCAGCTCTGGCTATTACTGACCATGGTGTTATGTATGGCGTTATTGAGTTTTACAAAAAATGCAAAAAAGCCGGGATTAAACCAATAATTGGCGTAGAAACATATTTAGCGCCCAAATCACATTTGGATAAAAATACTCGTGAAGATGCGCGCAATTTTCATTTGATATTGTTGGCCAAAAATAATATTGGTTATCAGAATTTAATCAAACTTATTTCTATTGCTCACCTAGATGGTTTTTATTATAAACCCCGTATTGATTGGGAATTATTAAAAAAACATCATGAAGGTCTAATAGCTTCAACGGCCTGTTTGGGTGGAGAGATTTCTCAATTAATTTTAGCTAAAAAAATAGATCAAGCTCGTGCTAGAATTTTGGAGTATAATGAACTTTTTGGTCAAGATAATTTTTATCTAGAATTGATGGATCACCCAGAATTAATTGGCCAAGCTGAAGTTAATCAACAATTAATTAAATTTTCCAAAGAATTAAATATTCCTCTTATTGTTACCAATGATATTCATTATTTAGATAAAGGTGATGATGAAGCGCAGGACATTTTATTGTGTCTGCAAAATAAAAAGAAAAGGGAAGACGAGGACAGAATGAAAATGATGGGTTATGGAGATTATTCTTGTCGTGATCCCAAGGATTTGGCTGAAGCTTTTAAAGAGGTGCCAGAGGCTATTTCTAATACAGTTAAAATAGCTGAGATGTGTGATGTGGAGATTAATTTAAATGAAACTCATTTGCCATATTTTTCTGTGCCAGAAGGTTTTGATCAATTTACCTATTTAGAAAAAATTTGTCGCGATGGAATAAGCCAGCGTTTTCCTGATGCTAGCGCTAAAGAGTTGGCGGATATAAAGACTAGATTAGATTATGAATTGGAGGTTATTGGGAAAATGGGTTGGCCTTCATATTTCTTAATTGTAGCTGATTTGGTTAATTGGGCTAAACAACAAAAAATTGTTGTAGGTCCGGGTCGTGGTAGTGCCGCTGGTTCCATGGTTTGTTATTTGAGTGGAATCACCAATCTTGATCCTCTAAAATATGAATTACTTTTTGAAAGATTTTTAAATCCAGATAGAATTTCCATGCCTGATATTGATCTTGATTTTGCTGACATTAGACGTGATGAAGTTATAGCTTATGTAGCGCGAAAGTATGGACAAGAGTGCGTTTCACAAATTATTACTTTTGGAACTATGGCTGCCCGAGCGGCAATTCGTGATGTGGGTCGGGTTTTAGATGAACCTTATGATTTTTGTGATAAATTGGCCAAGATGGTTCCTATGAATTTTAAAATTAAAGAAGCTGTAGAAAATATTGCTGAGGTTAAAGATATATATAAAAAAGATGCTGCGGCTCGAAGAATTTTTGACTTTGCTAAAAAGTTAGAGGGTGTAGCTCGGCATGCCTCCACTCATGCTTGTGGTATTTTAGTTACTAAAGAGCCATTGACCAGTTATGTGCCTCTACAATATGCTTCTTCGGCTGATAAGAGTGTAGTGTCGCAATATTCACTTCATCCAGTAGAAGACTTAGGTTTACTTAAAATTGATTTTCTAGGTTTAAAAAATTTAACTATTATTGAATCAGCAATCAGAATTATTAAAAATACTAGAGGTTTGGAATTGGATATTGATAAAATTCCTTTAGATGATAAAAAGACTTTAAGATTATTTCAAAAAGGTGAAACTACTGGAGTCTTTCAATTTGAATCTGGTGGTATGAAGCGTCACTTGAAAGATTTACGTCCTAGTGAATTTGAAGATATTATTGCTATGGTAGCTCTATATCGTCCTGGGCCAATGGAATGGATTCCTGATTTTATTTCTGGTAAACACGGCCGTCAAATGACTTATCTCCACCCTAAATTAGAAGCTATTTTGAAAAAGACTTATGGGGTAGCCGTTTATCAAGAACAGGTTATGCAAATTTCTCGAGAATTGGCTGGCTTTACTCGGGGTGAGGCTGATACTTTGAGAAAAGCGATGGGTAAAAAAATTCCAGAACTACTGGCCGAACAAAAAGAGAAGTTTATTAATGGTTGTGTGCAAAACGGTGTAGCTAAAAATTTAGCTGAAAAAGTTTTTTCATTTATTGAACCTTTTGCTGGTTATGGATTCAATCGTTCTCATGCTGCTTGTTATGCTTTAATTGGCTATCAAACGGCATATTTAAAAGCAAATTATCCTACTGAGTTTATGGCAGCTCTACTTACAGCTGATCAAAATGATACCGATCGTATTGCTATTGAAATTGAAGAATGTCGTAAAATGGGGATTGAAATTACGCCACCTGACATCAATGAATCATTTGCTTCTTTTACAGTTATAACCAGCGGAACCAAGGAGAACAAAATTGCTCAAGAGGGAGAGGAAATAAAAACTATTCGTTTTGGTTTGAATGCTATTAAAAATGTTGGTTTTCATATTGTCGAAGAAATTATTAAGGAACGTAAAGAAAATGGTAGATACAAGGACATTTTTGATTTATCAGAAAGAGTGGTAGATAAAGATCTAAATAAAAAATCTTTAGAAAGTTTAATAAAGTGTGGCGCTTTCGATCAATTTATGGAAAGAGAATTTCTTTTGGGTAGTTTGGATACACTACTTGATTTTAATAAGGAGAGTAGCAAAAATAAAAATAGTTCTCAGTTGTCATTATTTTCATCGTCTGAGCAAATGCAAAATATTAATCGTCCCAGACTTGATAAGCGTCGAACTATCTCCGATGCCGAAAAATTACAATGGGAAAAAGAATTATTAGGTTTATATATTTCAGAGCATCCTTTTTCTTTATATCGTAAAAAATTAGAAACTTTAATTATTCCATTAAACAATCTTAAGGCTCATGTAAATAATGACATTGTTACCGCAGGGGTAGTTTCTTCTATTAAAAAAATTATTACCAAAAAGAACGAAAATATGTTGTTTGTTAAAATTGAAGACGGACTTTCTTTTGTGGAGATATTAGTTTTTCCTAAAGTTTTGAAAGATACTTTGGATTATTGGCAGGATGGCAAGACTGTTTTACTGAGCGCTAATGTTTCTGACAAGGATGGTGAAGCTAAATTATTGGTAAATAAAGCCTTACTTTTAGATGAAGAAGTTTTGGCCGGAGATTTTAAAAAAATTATTGAAGAGTTTAGAAATGTAAAATCACGTAAAGCTTTTAATCCCAATAGCAATGGTTATTCTAATGGGGGTGGGTACTACAAAGGTGCTGTGCCAATAAATAACTCGGGACCAAAGTCTTTGGGTATAGAATTAAAAAGCAAATTATCTCTTGATGTTATAGAAAAAATAAAAAGTATCTTGCAAAATTATCCTGGCTCGAGCTCTGTCTACTTAAAAATTAATTTACCAGAAGGGCAGAAACTTATTAAATCAGAATTGCAAGTAGAAAATTCTATAGCTTTAAAAAATGAATTAAAATCTGAGTTGGGAGAACAAGTTGATATTGTTTAGTTTGTTCAAAAATGCTATAATCAAACATATAAACAATTTTTATTTTTATATAATTTTTATTTAAATTTTAGTTTTTAAATTTATGCCTCTAAAAAGTGTGCCTATTAAATCAGCTCGTCCCAGAAAAATAAAAGCTGATTCTAAATTCAAGCAAAAAATGGAGGAAACTCCAGAACAAATTGATACCAAAGCCTTTCGCGATGATATTGATTCTAAGAAAGAATTTTTTCGTTTAATGGCGGAAAAAATCAAAGAGGATTCTGGTTCAGAGACTCATTCTGATCACATTCAGGCTAGACCGCATTCTCAAAACAAGGTTTCTTATTACAAGAGAGTTTTATGGCGTTATTTGTTTTTGGTTTTTATTTTAGCTTTAGTAGTTTCTTATTTTTCTTTAAGTCGTCTTGATCTTGTTGTTTACACCAATAAAGAATCTATTAATGATAATTTAAATTTTCACGCTTCTGCTAGTAATGATCAGGTTTCTTCTGAACGTTCAGTTAAGGCCTCTTTTAATAGAGTGGATTTAAATTTAAGTGACACTTTTCCAGCTACTGGTAAAAAGAATTCAGGTGGAGAAATTGTTGGTAAGGTAAAAATTATTAATAATTATACTAAAAATCAACCTTTAGTAGCTACTACTCGTTTGCTTTCGGCTGATAATAAATTGTTTCGTATAAAAAATACAGTTAATGTCCCAGCTGGCTCTTCAATCGAAGTCCCGATTTATGCTGATATTAACTCAGCTGAAATGGCTATTGAAGCAGGTAAATTTATCATCCCTGGTTTATGGGAAGGAGTTCAAGATAAAATTTATGCCGAAAGTTCAGAAAAATTTGAATTTAAACAAGACTCTAAAAATTTTGTTACCCAAAATGATATTGATAGCGCTATTTCTTTGCTGAATGAAAAAATGGTAAAGGAGGCAGAGGAAAAATCAGTTAATTTAGGGGCTGGACAAAAGAATATTTTAAATTTAGATAAGGATAGCGTTCAGGTTGAGCTTGATAAAAAAGTAGGAGACGAAGCTGATAATTTTAATCTAAATATCAAAAGTTCGGTAGATGTAATTTCTTTAAATAGTGAAGATGTTGTGGCTTTGATAAAAAATAAGTTAGATATATTAAAATCAACTCAAGGGGTTTCTGATTTAGACACTAGCAGTCTTAGTTATTCTTTAGTTAATTATAATTCTGATAAAACTTTAGCTGAAATAAGAGTTAGTTTTTCTGCTAAAAGTGCCTTTGCCGGTGAAAATGGAGCTGGTATTAATAAAAAACATTTGTTAAATTTAAATGAAAAGCAAATTAAGTCATATTTAAATAATATTAGTGGCTTAAAGTCATATGATTTATTTTTCCGCCCTAGTTTTATTAAAAGAGCTCCAATGTTAGTTGATCGTATTAATATTTCCTATAAATAATTAATTCTGTTTTAAAATGAAAGGTATCAAAGATTTTATTCCAACTACAACTACAATTTTATTTATCTTGGGGATTTATTTTCTAGTCAAAAATCTTTGGTATTCTATTTATTATTGATCATAGATAGAATTATGCTTAAAAATAACAGAGCCCTTAATTTAGAGAGTTTAATATTATCTTCAGCTAATAAAAAGAAAGCTGTAATTTTGTCGAACTTTTTTAAAACTGGTAAAGGACAATATGGAGAGGGGGATGTTTTTTTGGGGATAAGTGTTCCTCAGCAAAGAAAAATAGCTCTAAGTTTTTTAGATTTATCATATTCTGATTTACAGAAATTTCTTAATTCTAAGTATCATGAATTTCGTTTGATAGCTTTGTTGATATTGGTAAAAAAATTTAAAGATTCCTCTGAGTCAGAAAGAAAGAGAGTCTTTGATTTTTATTTAAAAAACTTAAAAAATATTAATAATTGGGATTTGGTTGATCTAAGCTCTTATAATATTGTAGGAGCTTATTTATTTGATAAAAATAGAAAAACTCTTTATGATTTAGCGATTTCAAAACATTTGTGGAGTAGACGTGTAGCTATGGTTTCGACTTTTTATTTTATAAAAAACAAAGATTTAAATGATGTTTTTAAAATAGCTAAAATTTTATTAAATGATAAGCATGATTTGATGCATAAAGCTGTTGGTTGGATGTTGCGTGAGGCGGGTAAGAGAGATCAAGTTCGCTTAGAAAAATTTTTATTAGATAATCAGAAAAAAATAGCTCGTACTACTTGGCGCTATGCTATTGAAAGATTTTCCCCTGAAAAACGTTCTTATTTTATGTCTTTATGAACAAAGAAATAGTTTTTAAATATTTAAAGTTAAACCAAAAAGTGGATAATTTGAGTCGAAAAATAATCCATAGTTTTTCGGGTTTGGCTATTTTCTTTTTTCCGTATTTTTTTAGCGTGAAGCAAATAATCTTTCTCTCTATATTATTTGCTTTTATTTTTCTTTGTGGAAGATTGTTTAATTTTTTAGGAATTATAAACAAGGTTAAACGCTTGTCTTGGGGTGAGATTTTTTATCCCTTAGGAATATTGCTTGCTACTATATTATTTTTACCAAACAATATTTTAGCTTTTCAATTTGGTGTTTTGGTTTTGGGTTTTTCTGATGCCTTGGCTAATATTGTTGGTAGTTTATGGGGTGAACATAAGGTAAAATTTTTCGGTGGAACTAAAAGCTTGGAAGGCTCTGTTGCATTTATGTTGTCTATTTTTTTATTATTAATTCTATTCAATTTTTTCAATCCAGATTTTAATTTATTAAAATATTTTCTTGTAGCTTCTGGTTTATCAATTTTAGAGTTTGCTTTATTTTTTGGTTTAGATAATTTATTTTTACCAACTGTCGCTGGATATTTATTTATTCTAATTTCTTAATTATGAAAAAAATTAGCATTGTAAGTGTTGGTGGAGTGAAGGAAAAGTATTATCAAGAAATAATTGCTGAATATCAGAAAAGATTGAGCAAGGATGTTAAATTGGAATTAATTGAGTTGCCAAATAAAAGTTTCAACGACAAAAATCATTTAGAGATAAAAAAACAAGATAGTTTAAAGGTATTAGAATTTTTAAACAAGAATAAAGAAGCTAAAGTTTTCTTGTTGTCAGAAAACGGGGAAGAGTTGGATTCAGTAGCTTTTTCTAAAAAAATATTTAGTATTAATGAGCCAATAATTTTTGTTATTGCTGGAGCTTTGGGTTTTGATTTTTCTGTTTTAAAAACTTATCCCAAAATATCATTATCCAAAATGACCTTTTTGCATGAAATGGCTAAAGTTATTCTATTGGAGCAAATTTACCGATCGACTTGTATTTTTAAAGGAAAGAGTTATCATTATTAAGTAATATTAGATAAAATATATACATATTGACTAAAATTGTTTAATATGTTATATAATATAGTTGTTTTGCACTTTAAAAAAACTTGATATTTTAGTTAATTATTAAGCTTATTGTTTTTTAGAGTGGGTTTAATAATTAACTAGAGTATTAATAAAAAAATAAAAAAAGGAGGAAAAATGTGTAACGTAAA
>CAYYLI010000024.1:0-9672 GCA_964472595.1 uncultured Gammaproteobacteria bacterium
TCCCCGAATACAAAGATATATTAAATTATATTTGTTTTTACGTCAAGCTCTAAACCTTAGCGTACTTTCTAACCGCTAAATAGCTAGCCAATACATTAATAGCTGAAATAGCGACAAATTGGATACCAAATATTAGCCAGAAATTAGAGATAAAGTACTTCACTATATCAATACTGTAATCAACAAAGAATATCTCTAGATAAGGTTGTAAAAGGCCTAGAAGAGGGAAAGTAACGGCTACCATAGCCACCAAAGCTATTAGAGTATAAATAAAGGAAGACATTAGGAAAGGAGCATATATGAACAAATTTGAGGCTCCCACTAAACGCATAATCTCCACCTCTCTCTTATGAGTATATACAGCCACCTTAATGGAATTATATATAACTAAAAGACTGGTAACGATGAAAATGATGATAACAAACATGGCTACATCATTTACCTTCTTGGTAATATTATCGATCTTCTCTAATATTAATTTATTATCAGCAAAATCACGTGATTCAATAATATTATCATCAATAGCTTTGAGTTCTTCTATCAACTCGGCTACCTGATTAGCATCTTGAGGAGCAATAACCAAACTAGGTGACAAAGGATTTTTTCCCAACTCCAATAAAGCTTGCAAAATTTCTGGATTATTTTTGTTCTTATCTCTAAAAAAATCTAAAGCCTCTTGCTTGGATATATATCGCACAGTTTTTACTCTCTCCATGGAAGAAATTTTTTGTTGCAAAGCAAGTATTTCAACTTCGCTCGCTTCATTTTTAAGATACAAACTCAAATCAACTTTTTCTTTAATAGCATCAATAGCACTAGCCGAAATTGCTCTAGTTAAAATTAGAGTATTAATAGAAAACATTGTTAAAAACAAAATTGTTATAGTAACAATGGACAACCAAATATTGCGAGAAATGTCTTGCAAAGAAAATTTTAGAGCACGAAAAATTGATAAAAACATATATTGAGATTAAATTATATATTTTCCATTAGCTTGATCAGAAACTATTTTTCCTGAATCAATAGTAATAACTCGACGATTCAAGCTGTTTACCACTTCTCTGTTATGAGTAACTAGAATAACAGTAGTGCCAAAACTATTTATTTTCAAAAGTAAATCAATAATATCACGAGTGTTTAGAGCGTCCAAGTTTCCTGATGGTTCATCAGCTAACAAAATCTTAGGTTGATGAACTAGAGAGCGAGCAATGGCTGTTCTTTGTTGTTCACCTCCAGAAACTTCTCCCGGGCAAGAATTCATTTTATCTTGCAAGCCAACAATTTTCATTACTCCTGGTACTATCTTATCAATCTTGGCTTGACTCTCACCACAAACCTCCAAAGCAAAACCAACATTTTCTGCTAAAGTTTTTTTAGGAAGTAATTTAAAATCTTGAAAAATAACTCCAATTTGACGACGAAGATACGGCACTTCAGCTCGACCAATTTTTGATATATCCCAATCACCGATAAAAACTTGCCCCGTACTAGCTAACTCCTCTCCAGTTAAAATCTTAACTAAAGTAGTTTTTCCGGCGCCTGATTGTCCAACAATAGAGACAAATTCTCCTGCATTAATTTTTAGATTAATATTATCTAAAATTTTAATACCATTTTTATATGCTTTGTTGACGCCAACAAGTTTTATCATAAATTTATATTTACTTATTAATTTTAACTAAAGAATAAGCGTAATTGAATAAATCAATAGTCTCTCGAAAACTATTAGAACGAGTAGGTGAATTTAAAATAACTGCAATAAATTTTTCTCCATTAATTTCAGCTCGAGTAATTAAACAATATCCGGCCTCGTCTAAATAACCAGTTTTAGAACCAACAACTTTAAAATTTTTAAAATTATTATTTAAAACCAAATCACTACTATTATACCTCAATTTTAAAGACTTGTCATTTCGAGTATAAAATTTATAACTAGAACTAACACTAGAATCACTAAGAATATCGTTTTCAAAAACAATTTTAGATAATTTAGCTAAGTCACTAGCCGAAGCAATATTATTTTCATCTAAGCCAGTGGGCTCAGAAATGTGAAAAGTATTAGCCCCGTTTTCTTTGGCCCAAGCATTAACTTTTTGAATAAAGCGAGAACGTTCCAAACCACTAAGACGCACCAAACTTTCAACTGCGTTATTAGCTGAACGCACTAAAGCAGAGTAAACTAAATCCTTTATAGACAACAAATCACCGTCTTTTAAATTTATTAAAGCCACCTCCCATTTAGGAAAATATTTAAAATTATATTCTTCATCTTGCACCTGATATTTAACTATCTCCTCTAAACGAGCCTGTCCATTTTCTTGATCTAAAAAGTTAAAGACAGAAAATATTTTTGTTAAACTAGCAATTGGCAAACTTTTGTCAGCCTCCTTTTCTAAAAAAATACTATTATCTTTTTCTCGAAATAAAACTACCGACTGTGATTTTATTTCTGGAGCTGAACCTCGTCCCAAAGCAATGTCCAATTTTCTACCATAAGAGTCAGATACAATACTTAGAGGCTCAACTACAACTTTAATTAAACCAGCTCGAGTGTCAGCAATTTTTTTAAAAGCTACTGCATCTAAATCAATAACTCTGTCAGGATGCAAAGCTCTATCAGGTCCGAAATCATTAATTTCTACATCAACAAATTTATTATTTTCCAAATTTCTTACCCTAACTTTAGAGCCCTTAGGAAAATCAGGTGAAGCAGCAAAATTACCCCCTTTGTATTTATACCAACTAGCAGAGCCAGTCGATAAAACTTGAGGATGAGAAAAAACTGCCACGCGAGCGTAAGGTAAATAAATCAAAGAACGGACAAACTTACCTTCTGGAAAGTCTTGAGTTGGCAACGGTCGCCAAGCCTGCATTCCCTTATCATAAAAAAATACCTGCTTATAATTATCATTATTTTCATTATAAGATAATTGGATATAAAAAGGATTTTTATCATCATAAGCCGATTTGTTTTTAAATTCAAACTGTAAAATATCGCTCTCTTTTTTTAAACCCCAAGGAAGAGGCATGGTTCCGTTTTCAATCTCCTCTATTAAAACCTCAGTGTCTTCTGAAAGTATTCCAGGAACTAAAGACAATTTTAAATAATCATCATTAGTTTTAACTGTATATCCTTTAGCAATAGTAGTTTTATCCAAAAAAACTCTACTGCGTCTAAGATCCTTATTTTTTTCTGAAATAAAATTTTGCGCCCAAACTACTGGCGCTAAAAATAAAAATGACACAATTAAAACTAAGAATATTTTTTTCTTACTCATGCTATTTAAAATTTTAATTAATTAAAAAAGTAATTCAACCATTTTTGAGGATTACTTAATTCCACCTCAGTATTTTTTTCAGCTAACTCTTGGTCGGTACTACTGCTTTGTTTTTGAATTACAATAACTTGTTCGCCCTGTTTTTGTAAACCAAAATTTAAACGAGCCTTTTCCTCGATAGCTTGTTTGGAATCTAAATACGATAAAAGCTCCTCTAACTCCGCATTAGAATTTTCATAGCGAGAAATATTTTCTTTCATTAAATTAATTTCCCGCTCCAAATCTTTTCTTTTCTTATTATTATTATAATAAGGGATAAGAATTAAAACTAAAATACTTAAAATCAAAAAAGAGATAGTAGCCTGTTGCATAACTTGATTATGCTGGCCCTTGGATTTACCTTTTTGAACATAATTTAATTTTTCAGTTGGACTGAGATTGTATTTAGAAGTCATATTTTATCATTAAACTAATTGCGAGCCTTTGGTGTTACCCAAAAACCCATATATTTACCAAACATTAATCTAATCTGAGCATCCAAACAAGGGATGGCACCAAAAATAATAATAGAAACTGGCACAAAAGCCCATTCTATAAATAATTTTAAATTTTTAAAAAAGCCATAATTTTTTGGTCGCTTTGGTAAAAGTAAAGCTGAGATAACAGAGGAAATTAATAAACCAATCATTGAGATGGTCATAAGCCCCTGAGTAATAGCTGGTAAGTTGAAAGCCATAACAGTGCTGTTAAATCTATCGCCTCCTAAAAACATTGGCATCCAACCAACAAAGGCAATAATCAAAGCTGTTGTCCCCCAAGAATGAAAACCATAAATTTGAATCCAAATATGACGCAAAGTTTTACCCAAAGGTAATTCTTTTCTTTTTTTCCAAGAATTAAATATTAGATAAGGAACGTTTTCACTTCCCCAAGCCCAGCGTCTTTGTTGTTTGTATAAACTTTTAGCTGTCTTTAAAAAACTTTCATCACAGGTTGCATCCATAGACACTGGGAAATGCAGCGGCTCTACTCGATAATCAGATCCGTAATGCAAAAAACAGTGCCAAAAAATTCTTGAATCTTCGCTAACCATATTTGGTGCCCAAAAACCAATATCAACGAGGGCTGTAAAAGGCATGGAATGAGAGGAATAGGTAGCCAACTTTTCTGGACGAATTTGTTGCATCATTTGCCAAAAAGTATTTGAGGCTGAAGCAATACGAGCAAAAAATGGGGCCTGCCAAACATTATTGTGATAAACCGGAATTGGTTGGTAACTAGCTCTGTAAGGATTTGAGATTGTTAAAAATTTATGAGTTAAACAGAAAAAATAATTAAAAGAAGCTACCGTATCAATATCAAAAATACTAACCAAAATTTTATCATAAGGAATATTTTCTTTATCAACAATTTCAGTCTTGGCTAATTTTCCAGCATAAGCTTGATTAGCGCCCTTACCCTTAATTTCACCTTCAATATTATCTGGATGAAAGGTTATAAAAAGTTTTCTAAATAAATGCCCATATTCTTTTTCGATAACACTGGCTTTTTCATAAGCACTTTGTCCAGCTCGAGCTTCCATAGCTAAAACCACAATCATCTTATCACTGGGATAACCATTATTTATTAAACCATTAAAACAATCACGCAAAACATCCAGACTCTCATTATATGTTGGCAAAACCACCATTTGCACCACATCAGACCATAACCAACCTTTTTTAGCTAAAGAGTCTTCTGGTAATTTAGATAAACTATTTGGTAAATTTTCACATTCTTTTTTCCAATCAATTTTTTTATTGTCCTTCAAATTTTTAAAAGCATTAATTAAATAAATAGCCAAGAAAATAACTAAAAGAAAATAGTAAACATTAAAGGCTATTAAAAAATAAGCCACCCAAACTGGTTGGAAATAAGAAAAAATTATTAAAATAAGCAGTGTGCCCACGGATAAAAACCCGGGCAACATTTCTAGTAAACGATAAATCTTTTTATCTCGACCAGAAAGCTCAGTAGCCTTGGCGACTTTTAAATAGTTCATAAATTAATCTTCTAAATTTATTTCTTGCCCTTCATTAATTTCTCCCTCTTGTCTAAAAATTGAATTAGCTTTGGGTTTAGGGTCGGAAAAGTTTTTTGGAGCCGAATTTGAGTTTATTTTATTATCTTTTTTATTATAAAAACTCTGTGGTTTGGCTTGACTCAACTCTTCCAAGCTTAAAAATTTTTCTTCTACTTCTAACTCTGCTTTAGATCGAGGAATAAAATATGGATCAACAGAATTTTTATTAACCCTTTCATTTTGTGTTCTAGGAGAAAAATTTGCTGGAGTTTTAGAAAAACTTTTAACTGATTTTTTATTAACTTCTTTGAAAGAATTTGTCTTATTTTTGTTTGGAAAAATTTTTGTCACTTTGTCAGCCGGAGCAGTATTTGCCCTAAGTGGCTTGGCAGAAAAATTTTCTTTAACTCTAGTTGGTTTAGCCGATTCTCTTTTAGCCTCAGCCAAACAATCCTTACAATAAATTGGTCTGACCCCGTCTGGCTCAAAAGGAGTATAAACAGCTACACCACAAGAAGAACATTTTCCGGGATGACCAGTCTTTTTTTCTTCTACCTTACTTTGAACTTCTTCAATTTTAGTATTTGAAATAATTTTTCCACTAGCATCCTTTTTTTCTTCTTTATAATCATCTTGATGCCAACGCATAATTTTTTCTTCAACCACAGCTCTGGTAGTAGCATATTTTTCTCTAGAATAATTAACAACCTTTTCAACGTTGTTGGTTTTTTCTTCAACGCTCAATGGTGGTAGACCGCGAGCAGAAAAAGGATCAGAAGCAATACCGTCAATCATTAATTTCAAATACATTTCATATTTAGGCAAATTAACAATATCTTCTTCTGTAAAAACAGGGGTAAATTCTTTGACTAATTCTTCGGCATCAGCGGCTCCAACTCTAAAAACAATAATTGTACCCACGTTTCCAAAAACAGCTGGCTTTACTCTTTCGTTCAATTGCTCAATATATTGATGAGCCATAATTAAATTCAAGCGGTATTTTCGAGCTTCAGATAAAATGTTAGCAAAACTCTCAGTAGAAAAATTTTGGAATTCATCAATGTATAAATAAAAATCACGTCTATCTTTTTCTGAAATATCAACTCGACTCATAGCAGCCAATTGAATTTTAGTAATCATCATAGCTCCAAGGAGCGCAGAATTATCCTCACCAATTCTTCCTTTACTCAAATTCATGATCAAAATTTTTCCTTCATCCATAATACTTCTCATATCAATAGAAGATTTGACCTGACCCACAATATTTCTCATAAAAGAACTAGATAAAAATTGTCCCACCTTATTTTGAATCGGAGACACAGCTTCAGAGGCAAATTTGTCAGCATAACCAGCAAACTCTTTTTCCCAGAAAGATTTTACTACCGGGTCAGTAATATTGGACACTACTTTTTTACGATATTCCTTGTCTGACAACATTCGAACTACACCCAAAAGAGTTGATCCGGGAAAATCTAAAATAGCTAAAATAGAGTTACGTAAAATATATTCCAAGCGAGGCCCCCAAGAATCAGCCCATAATTTTTGGAAAACGCCAATTAAACCTGAGGCTACCAAATGTCTCAAATGAGGCTCAACTTGTTCTACCAAATTAAAAGCAATCGGATAATCAATATCTGCCGGATTAAAATACACCACATCATTTATTCTATTGCTTGGGATATATTCAATAATTTTTTCCGCTAAATCACCATGAGGATCAACCACGGCCACCCCTCGTCCTGCTCTAATATCATCAATAATCATATTTTCCAAAACAGTTGATTTTCCCATACCGGTTTTCCCAATCAAATACATATGACGACGACGGTCATCAACCTTTATACCAAAACGACGCATTTGATTGCGAAAATTGGTTTGAGCGAAAAAAATAACATCATTATTGTCCATACGGATAATATTTAAATTATTTATTTAATAAAAGCGACTGATAAGCTTCCATTCCCCCTAACTCTTTTAGAGAATCTAAAAGAGTTTTAAAAAATGGAGGAAGATACACTACGGCCAAAATTATTGGAATTATAATAATTAATAATTTTAGATAAGCAAAAATCTTTTGCCAAACTATATATTTTTTTATATACACAGCAATATCCAAAATTTCTCGATTTAAGGCAATGTTAGTTTCTAACATTTGCTTCAAATCCTTATTATCAACCTCTTTTTCAGATTGATTATCTAAAATAGTCCCATTGTTTTCCATGGAAATTAAATTAATTTTATCTATATAAAGATTATACCAAAAAGAGATTGATAAATCAATCTCTTATTTTACAATTAGGAACATGTTTTTGAGCTAGTTGGAGCATCTCCTTCATCTCAAAATCAGTAAAGGAGCTCCGCTCTTTAAAGTCAGAATCAACTAAATCGGTATCTGATTTAAATTTCTGTAAAAACCAATTTTTTGCTCCGGCAATTTCTTGAGACATAGCCAAAATATCTTCAGCTGTATGCAAACCCGGAACTAAAGTAGTGCGAAATTCATAAGGTACACCTGAAGTTTTTAGCATTTTAATGCTTTCGACTATACTCGAGATGTCAACTTTTGTTCCCACTACTTTTTCATAATTAACTAAGGATGATTTTAAGTCCATAGCAATATAGTCTAATAAATTTTCTTTTATCAAATCGCGTATCACCTCCGGTTTGGTGCCATTACTATCAAGTTTTATCTTAAAGCCCATGGCTCTAAGTTTTTGTATAAACTCTTTTAAATCTTTTTGCAAGGTTGGCTCTCCGCCAGAGATAACAATCCCAGAAATTTTACCAACTCGATCTTGCAAAAAAAGAAGAAGATCTTCCTCTGAGATCAAAGGATAATCTTCTTCTCTATTTTTACTCTCGCCCTCACCTTCGGCCAGGACAAGCATGGGGTTATAACAAAAGTGGCAACGGAAATTACACGATTTGGTGAAAACTACTGTGGCAACCTCTCCAGGAAAATCAATCAAACTAAGTTTTTCCAAACCTCCTATTAACATTTGCTTTAAAATTAAGAATTCAATTTTGAATTGTTAACCTTATAAGTCTTGCGATCACGATATTCAGAAATTTTTCCGTTGTTGTAGCATTTAGTTGGAGTAATCCAGCCAACAACGCGACTGTAAACGATGCATTCTGTTCTTTGTGATGTTTGAATTGGGCTCATAATTTTAATGTTAATTATTAATTATATTATAAATATTAATTTTGTATTTAGCAAGCGCAGTTATCACCAGCTTTGTTTTGTGCATATACTTCCTGCTCTCTTTCTTCATCACATTTTGGACAATACTTATGTTCACCTGATAAATAGCCATGAATTGGGCAAACTGAGAAAGTTGGAGTAATAGTAAAATATGGCAAGCGATAATTTTCTACAATAGTCTTAACCAATTTTTTGGTAACTTCTGGATCGGAAATTCTTTCTCCTAAAAAACCATGTAAAACTGTACCGCCAGTATATTTGGTTTGTAATTCATCTTGCAAATCTAGAGCTGTAAATAAATCATCAGTGAAATTTACTGGCAAATGAGTAGAGTTGGTGTAATATGGATCAGCTCCATTATTTTTTACAGCTTCATTATTGGCACAAACAAGCTCTGGATATAATTCTTGATCTTTTTTAGCGAAGCGATAAGTACAGCCTTCAGCTGGAGTAGCTTCTAAATTATATAAATCACCAGACTCTTCTTGAAATTCAGCAATCTTGTCTCGCATGAAATCCATAATACTAATAGCAAACTTATAACCTTCTTCGCTAGTAATATCTTTACCTAATAAATTAACTACCGCTTCGTTCATTCCGTTTAAACCGATAGTATTAAAATGATTTTTCCAATAAGAACCAAATTGTTGGAAGATACCGTCTAAATAAAATTTGGAATATGGGTAAAGTCCTTTTTCAGTGAAATCTTCGATAACTTTTCTTTTAATTTCTAAACTTTTTTTAGCTAGTAGCATTAAGTCAAATAATCTTTGCTTAAATTCTTCTTCATCTTTAGATAAATAACCCAAGCGAACCAAATTGATAGTCACAACACCCAAACTTCCAGTTAAAGGATTGGAGCCAAATAAGCCACCGCCCCTCTTTCGAAGTTCACGATTGTCTAAGCGTAAACGACAACACATACTGCGAGCATCATCTCTGTCCATGTCTGAATTAACAAAGTTGGAAAAATATGGAACACCATACTTGGATGTCATTTCCCACATTGGTTTTAAGCTTTCTCTATTCCAATCAAATTGTTTATCAATATTGTAAGTTGGGATTGGGAAAGCAAATACTCTACCAGAAGCATCTCCTTCAATCATAACTTCAGCAAAAGCGCGGTT
>CAYYLI010000025.1:0-2219 GCA_964472595.1 uncultured Gammaproteobacteria bacterium
ATATTATTACTCAAAACCACCTTACCAAAACGAGTACAGCCGACATTAGCTGAACTACATAATTTACTAGAATCATAAGTAGCAATTACAAAGTCATTAGTACCACTTTTAACCATCATTTCGCAACCCAAGGAAGAATCTGAACACATGCTACTAAATTGTCTTAAGTTATGATTGACATTAGTGTGGTCAATATATTTTTGACAACCCAAATTATAGTTAACTCCGCGATAATTATCAGCCGTATCATAATAACAAATTTCTGGGGTTGACCAAGAATTTTTAATCAAATAATATCTCTCAACAATTTCACTAATTACAAGACTAGAGATAAAAGTATTGGCTGAACCTTCAACCTCTATTACTAATTTTTCTGAATTGGAAACATTATGATTTAAATTTTCTAAATTAAATTGATATAATTGCCACTCACTGCTAACTGGAGCTTGGAATGAATTTTCGTTGGAGCCAAGCAAACCAAAATATGATTTTTCAGAATCTCCATTTTCAAAATACAAACGCATGGTGCGAGCTTCAGTATTTTTTAATAATAATTTAATAACATAAGATTTATCTCTCTTCACAATATCAGAAATAGTTACTTCAGCTCTAGCTGTTTGTTCCAGAGCTAGAGATTTTCCGCCCTGATTCAAAGATTCAGTTCTTGAGAAAATATTGGTGCCAGAAAATGAATTTAAGCCGTCATTAAAATTATACGATTTGATATTTCTGACATTATTTCCAGCGCTACCATTATATTCTCGGCAATTATTAGCTACTGCTGGACAAGTTTTTCCTTCTCCAGGAATAGCTTGATAAAGACAAGCATTTTGTGAAGTATCCCATCTACCTCCACCTAGACATCGATAACAAACATTATTTGTACTGTCCCAAGCAGTACTATTATTGGAGCTGGTACAAGCTGAAGCTGAGCTAATGCTTGTATCAATATTCTTTTCTGTCATACGATAGGTTTTGCAAGATTCGGAACAAGTGATACTGCGAGAGTATAATAGATAAATAATATCTCCATCCTGAGTATAGAATTCTCGACAATCAGGATTATATCCAGGAGCAGAAACAGCTAATTCAAAAATATCTTTACTACAAACAGTCACACCAGAAATACGATGTTCTAATGTTAAATTATTATCTGGGCTAGGTACTTGAGACAAAGAACCTTCGGTAAGTTTGGGCAAATTGCCAGCATCTCTTTCTAAGTAATATGATTCTAATTGATAACCAGAACCCGTTCCACCCCAAGAATAGAAACTCTGACAATTTCCCTGGCTAGGCTTAATACAATGTTTGATGCTAGTGTAATATTCTTTAGATTCACCTCCAGCATTCAATTGATCTAGGTTGGTGAATTCAGTACAACCCGAATAACTAGCTGAACAAGCAGTAGCGCTAGAAGGAATTATTTTGGCGACAGTTTTATCTTCGAACAATGTTTTATTTTTCGCATAAATATCATAACCAACACATTGCTCTGGACAATAATCTTTTTCCTGAGCCTTAGCTGCTATTTTAATATTATATATTGAAGTGAATAAACGACAAGCAATTTCATTGCTATTACATTGACGAGCATATTTTTTACATTCTTCCGGAGCATCTAACTTTAAGCGGTAATCAGGAGTAGAAGAATATGGATTAACATAACAAAGAGATTTTAAATACTCTGGAATTATTTTTTCATAAACCGTTCCATTGGTATTATTTTCTGAATAAAAAGTTCCAGACAAACCTCTTTCTAATTTAATAGCATCAATATTACAAGTAGCTCCAGCTGGAGTGGTGATGTCAAAATATACTTCATTAGAAGAATAATTGCTAGGGAAAGTGTAATTAATAACTTGATAAGCAAAATTTTCACTAGGAAAAATATCTTGAGATTTGCTACTTAAGCTAACGGTTGAGGTAGCAGTACAAAGAGCATAAAAAGACAAGGTGTAGCTCTCACCAGCAATAGAGTAATTATCTGGAGCTACTTTAATTGCCTGCTCTATCTTTTTTGGATTAGATACAGAAATTGATTTTGTTCCATTATAAGCAATAGTGCTTTCATCACCCGAACCTTCCCAACCTCCTTGAGTTAAACCATTTTCAAAATTACCATTAACCAAGAAATTGTGCCCAACTCCTGAAGCAGTGCGAACGAAACCTTGACAACCTTCGTCAGAAGAAGAACAGGTTTCTATTTTATTATTAAAATA
>CAYYLI010000025.1:2319-4010 GCA_964472595.1 uncultured Gammaproteobacteria bacterium
ACCATCAGCTTTTTCTTTGATACAAGATTGTTCATCAGCACAATAATTTCCAGAACGAGCAACAATTATTGGTTCAATATCAGTTTCATAATCGTCTTGAATATCTATAAATTGTTGATTTTCAATATATCCTCCGTATCCTTGGCGCTTACAATAATTGGTGTTTGATTTTAGAATCCAGGTTGGATCAATTAATCCTTGACACCAAGAATGATTAGCAAAGTTGGATTGACTAAAACCGGAACTAAAAGTTTCGTATTCATCATCGGGACTAAAACAAGAAATCATATCCATTAACGTATAATATCTACCAGTCTCTTTGGTTTTTTCTTCAGCTCTAGTTAAAGCTTCTTCCCAACCAACAGGAATAATACGAAACTTTCTAAGTATCATCAAAGAACGTTCATTAAAAGCAGTAGTATAATCAGCATTTCTATCAAAAATCCAAGAACCGTTAATATATCCGCTGCTTATAGCTTCAATAATTGAATTACGATTTTGTACCGCTTGACTAAAGCGATTATCAATAACGCAATTGTTTGGGGCTGGATTATTTGAGTCTACACAAACAGTTAAATCTGCTAAAACGTCATAGTCGGCTCGAACATTAAATTGTGGTTTAATAATTTTTTTCAAAGTCTCACTAACCTGATTAATTCCGGAAGAAGAAGTATAAGTTGAATCAATTTGCGTAAAAGTAGAGACAGGATCATTACCAGAGGCTTTTTTGGTCAAATTTTTCATGGCTGTATTAAAAGCAGTGATAACGGCTTGATTTAAGAAAATATTAGCTGCATCTTGCAGGGCGTTTCCAGTATATTTTGCTAAAGATTGATTTTGCAAATCAGCTATTTTTTTTAATTCTCTTTCTGGCCCCCCTGGAAGACTTTCAGATTTTCCTCCAGCGTTTCTGACATCTAACCAACCATTATTTAATTTTAATTGTTCCTCAACTTTTTGTTCAGCCTCATTTGTTTTCCCAGCTACTCTATCAAACAAAGTTAAAGCTACCGTCAAATCATTTCCTGTGGGGCTAAAAGAATTTCCAACAGCAGCTAAATAGTCTTCAGCTTTCATGTCAGAAATAGCAGACCACTTTTCAGCATAACTAGTATAATTACTTTTTAAAGTTTGCCAAGTACAATCTGGTTTATAAAATTCTTGTCCAGTATAATCAACCAAACCAAGCCCCATTTGTAATTGAGCTCCGGGAAAACTAGGGCGACATAAATCAACCTGCCATTCTTTATTAAGGCCTGCAATAAATTTCATACTAGCAGCCTCGCCAGCCTTTAAAGCAAAATCTTTTAAATATTCAGTAGTAAAAACTGCTTTCTGACCTTCTCCACCACTAAATATATATGTAGCTGTATCATAGGCCAAGATATTTAAAACTGAACGAATAGTTGAGTGAACAACTTGACTGCCATATTTTTGGTATAACTTACTAAGCTTACTTTCTGTATTTACTTTTACGTCTTGCATTTTATCACTAGTTGCTTTTCTCATTTCAGCATAAAAGTCCACTAAGTCTTGTGCGTAGCTTTGAGCATCAAAAACTGCCCCCATACCAGCAGATGCTTTTGTTGGCAAAAGAACAAAAGAAAAGAAAAGTACAAAAACAAAAAAACCAAGAAAAAACTTTCTTTTAAAGAAATTTGGTTTAGACTTATTCATATTATATTTATTTT
>CAYYLI010000025.1:4110-9620 GCA_964472595.1 uncultured Gammaproteobacteria bacterium
AAAAACTTTCTTTTAAAGAAATTTGGTTTAGACTTATTCATATTATATTTATTTTAATTTATTATTTAATAAATTTATAATTCAGTTGTTGCTTCTTGATATATTTTAAGTAAATCAGCATCAGAAATAGCGTCTAAATCTTCTTTGGAAAAACCATTTTCCAACAATAAGGAGCGAAGTTGAGCTGGGTCAATATTTAAGTTGGATGAACTAGAAGTAGAGTTGCTTGAAGTAGTACTGGTATTGGTACTAGTGTCAGATTCCTCTAAACTATTTAATAAATCATATAAACCACTAATATCATCACCCACGGAAACATTTTCTTGAGCATCACCTTGAGTCAGGGTTCCGCTACAAACTTGGCCCTCTGGACAGGTAGGGTTAGTTTTATAGACATTAATTTCCTCTGAGTCACTCAAACCATCACCATCAGTATCTTCCAAATAAGGTGAAGTTCCATAAATAAAAAGCTCATCCCAATCAGATAAGCCATCTTTGTCAGTATCTTTATTTTTTAATTCAATATTATCAGCGCTCAAACTATCACCAGAGACAGCGCAACTACCGTCGGTACAAGTCTTTTTGCTTTCATCAGTCTTTAGCACCATTTTCTTGGCGCTTACTGGATTTTTGATACTACTGGACAGATTCCAAAACAAAGCTGTTAAAATAACAACAGAAAAAATACCTAAAACAATCAAGGCTACTTTTCTTTCTTTTTCCATCCTAGAAAAATTATTATTCATATACTCAATTTTATAATATTTTTAAATAAAAAGCAAATATTTTTAGTTAATAAAAGAATTTAAAAAGACGAATCTGTTTTATACTTTTTTAATAAATATTAAGTCAAAAATATATATTTTAAGACAAGCTTTTATAAATATTCAACCAATTATCAATTGTTAATTCCTCAGCCCTAACTTTAGAATCTAGGCCAGCTTGATTTAAGATATCTTCAATTTTTTTAATATCAATTTTTAGACCCAAGCTCAAATTATTCTTCAACATCTTTCTTTTAGCGCTGAAACCAATTTTTAAAATTGAAAAAAACTTTTTTTCTTCTTCGTAATTTTTTAATCTATTTGGTATTGTTTTTATTCTAATGACAGCGCTATCAACTTCTGGCGCTGGATAAAATTTATCTCTATTTACTTCAAACAAAATTTCAGCTTGAGCATAAAATTGAACCGAGGCTGAAAGCAAACTCATGTCCGGAGCTTGGGCGACAATTCTTTGAGCTACTTCTTTTTGCAACATTAAAACTATTAACTCTGGCTTGTTAGATAAACTCAAAAACTTTCTCAAAAAAACCGAAGTAATATTGTATGGCAGGTTAGAAACTATTTTATACTTCCCCATTTTAGAAAATTTGTCTCCTTTGGCTTGTAAAATATCATTATTAAAAACTTTAATATTTTCAATTTTTTGAGTTTGTAGCATAACTTGTAAAAATTGAAATATTTTTGTATCAAGCTCTACCGCTAAAACTTTTTTAGCTTTTTCTCCCAATTTTAAAGTCAAAAATCCCAAACCAGGACCAACCTCCAAAACGGTGTCCTCTTTTTTAATATTAGCTGAGTCAACGATTCTATCATAAACCTCTTCCTCAATTAAAAAATTTTGTCCCTTGGAGCGACTTGGTTTTATTCCGTATAATTGACAAAGTTCCAATGTCTTTTGCAATAAGTTCATAAATAATTGATTTTAAATTTATTTTTCTTCCTCCATTGAAATGGCTTTGAAAGGACATTCTTTAGCACACAAGCCACAGCCCTTACAATAATCATAGTTCATATTGGCTTTGTCTTGATTATTAAATTTTTTAAAATCAATAGCTGAGTCTGGGCAAAGTTTTAAGCAAATCCCACAAGCTACGCATTTATTTTTATCAACCACTGGACGCATTGATCTCCAAGCCCCAGTTTTATTATTTAATGATGAATTTGGTTTTGCTATCATATCTAAAAAATTAACTTATTATTTTGTTTATTATTAAAATATTTTTTTCTAAAATTTCTGGACCTTTATAGGAAAATTTTTCTTTGACTGCTAGAATAGCTGATTCTTTTTTGATAAGACCAGGCACCTTGCACAAAGCTCCTAACATCGCAGTGTTAACCATATTTTTTCCAAAAACTTCCAAGGCTAAAGAGGTGGCATCACTAACAAAAATATTTTTTTCACTAAAGCCTTGAGGTAATTTAGCGCTTTTTTTAAATTCAATTAATAATTTTTCAGCACTATCTTTGGAATTAATAATAATTTTAGTTTTGGGTTTTATTCCCACGAAAATATCAGCTTTACCAATTAGAGAATCATCCAAAACAACCAAAATATCCGGTTCATAAACATGCTCTCGGGAAGATATTTCTTGGTCAGAAACTCGGACAAAAGATTGAATCGGAGCACCACTTCTCTCTACTCCAAAATGAGGGAAAGCTTGAGCGATTTGTCCATTATCAAAAAAAGCGATGGCCAAAATTTCTGCCATAGCTACAACACCCTGTCCTCCGCGACCATGTATTCTAATTTGCATCATATATTTAATATTTAAAATTTATTCTATTACTTTTTCTTGTTTTTCTTTAGCTTTTAAATCCAAAAAGGAAGACCAGGCCTCGGTAGGAATAGCTCCTTCACCAGCGCTATAACCGTCTATAAACCAAGCTGGAGTGCCAGAAACTTCTAAATACTGAGCGTCAGAAAAATCTTTAACAACATCATTTTTGTATTTTTCCGAACTTAAACATTGAGAAAATTTATCCAAATCAGATACTCCCGCTGATTGGGCTAAAGATTTTAAATCAGCGCTAGAAAAATTTCCCTGTTTATCAAATAATTGGTAATACATAGTCCAATACTTTCCCTGTTCTCCAGCACAACGAGCAGCCAAAGCTAATTCCAAAGAGCCCTCAGTCAAAACTGGCAAATCTCTAATTATAATTTTAACGGAGTCTTCATATTTTAAGGCTAACTCGCTAATAGTATAGGCTGATTTTTTACAATAAGGACAAGTAAAATCAGAAAAAACAACAATAGTTGTTAGTGGGGTTGAAGTTCCCAAATAATAGTTGGCCGGACCTTCAACTAATTTAATACGAAACTCATCGGACTCAATGTTTTGAGTTATTTGATCTAAATAATTTGGATTTAAAAAACTTGCCATTTCTAAAGGATTTTTAATCAAACGAATAATTAATAAGGCAAAAGAAATTACAAAAACTAAAATAATACTAATAGCGGTCAACAAAGAAATGCCCCACCATTTTTTATACCAAGGAAGAAGCACTCTTCTGTGCCTTTTTTTCATTTGCAAATATTCAATTCTTTCTTCTAACTTCATTGATTATTTGTCTAAATTATTATATGATAATAATAGCATAAAAAATACGATTAGAAAAGTTATATGAAAATAATTTCTTGGAATATTAATGGACTTCGTGCTGTAGTCAAAAAAGGCTTTGTTAATTTTTTAAATTCTGAAAGTCCGGATATTATTGGACTACAGGAAATTAAAATTTCTGATGATAAAAAAAATTTAGAAAAATTTGATTTTGCTGGATATGAAGAATTTTGGAATTGCGCCAAGAGACCCGGATATAGCGGAACTTTAATATTGTATAAAAGTGGTTTGAAAGTTTTGAGCCAAAAAAATGGTATTGGAATAGATGAATTTGATAATGAGGGTCGCGTTCAAACTATAGAATTAAAAGATTTCTATTTTGTTAATACCTACTTCCCTAACTCCAATCATGAATTAAGTCGACTTTCATACAAAATTAAATTTAATGAGGAATTATTAAAATATTTAAAAAAACTAGAGAAAAAAAAGCCAGTAATAATTACTGGGGATTTCAATGTAGCTCATAATGAAATTGACTTAGCACGTCCCAAAGAAAATGTGGGAAACCCTGGTTTTACCATGGAAGAGCGAGTCTGGATGGACACTTTCTTAAAAGAAGGTTTTGTCGATAGTTTTAGAAATTTACATCCTCAAAAAATTAAATATTCTTGGTGGAGTTATCGGGCTGGAGCTCGACAAAAAAATGTTGGTTGGAGAATCGACTATTTTTGTCTTTCCAAAAAATTAATAAAAAAAGTATCTAATGCTGATATTTTGGATAAAGTGCTAGGTTCAGATCACGCCCCAGTTGTTTTAAAAATAAATTAAAATATATGCCTCAAAAAAAACAAATTTTAGAAGGCTCCCAAGCTATCGCTCTAATTGTAAATAATATTGAGCCAGCTGTAGTTTCGGCCTACCCTATTACTCCTCAAACTCATATCGTGGAAGATTTAGCCAAGTTTAAAGCTGACGGTAAAGCTAATTACGAATATATTCGCTCCGAAAGTGAATTTGCCGCTGCCTCTATAGTTTTAGGTGCTTCAGCTAAAGGGGCTAGAACCTACAGCGCTACTAGTTCCCAAGGATTACTACTCATGATTGAGGTCCTTTATAATATCTCTGGTATGAGATTGCCAATAGTTATGACCTTGGCTAATCGCGCCGTCTCAGCCCCAATCAATATTTGGAATGATCATAGCGACGCTATGGCTATACGTGATGCTGGGTGGTTAATGTTTTTTGCTGAAAATAATCAAGAAGCGGTTGAACAACACTTATTAGCTTTTAAAGTGGCCGAAAAATTATCCTTGCCAGCCTTTGTTAACGTTGATGGCTTTATTCTAACTCATTGTTATGAACCAGTATATATTCCTGATAAAAAAATTATAAAAAAGTTTTTACCAGCTTATCGAGCAAAAAAAGGCACTTTTTTAGATAGCAAAAACCCAATCACTATGGGTGCCTTTATGACTCCACAATATTTTCAAGATAATAAGGAAAAATTTTTCAACGATTTTAGCGCTAGCGCCAAAGAAATAAATTCTCAGTATTTAGCTTTACAAAAATTATTATACCCTGACAAAAAGATAAACTTAAAAAATGATAATGGCTTTTTTGAATACAGTGGACCCAAAAACCCAGAATTAATTATTGTGGCCCTAGGATCAGTAGTTGGAACTATTAAAACAACTGTTTCAGAAAATAAATTAAAAAAAGTTGGGATTTTAAAAATCAAAACTTATCGTCCTTTCCCTGCCCAGGAGATTTATGATATAATAAAATCAGTTAAAAATATTGCTGTTTTAGAAAAAACTGTTAGCCCAGGAAATTTCAGTCCTCTGTATTTGGATATAAAATCAATTTGTTCTGAAAAACAAATTATTAAAAACTTTATTACTGGATTAGGTGGAAAAGATATTAATCAAAATACTATTAAAAAAATTACCAACAACTTTAATAGACATCCAAAGATAAATTTTATTTAATTCAAAAATAAAAATATGAAAAAAAATATAATAAAGTTTTGTTTAATACTGACTATATTTTTTCTTTTACCATTTTTTTCAGTTTTAGCTCAAGAAAAAAAAGATCCTATTACTTTTATTCCTCAAGTAACAATTCCAAAATCAAGTTTTCAGGCTGGAGTCAGCACAACTATGAG
>CAYYLI010000026.1:0-9569 GCA_964472595.1 uncultured Gammaproteobacteria bacterium
TTGGAGTTTGGGTGATTATTTTAAAGAAGATCAATTAAATTGGTGGTATGAGTTTATCATTGAAAAATTAGGTCTAGATATTAATCGAATCTATCAAACTGTATATGTTGGTGATGGAGGAAAGATAGAAAAAGATAACGATGCTATAGCTATTATTAAGAAAATCTATGCTAAATATGGCATAGACGCAGAAGAAGGACCAGAAACAACTGGCAAGGGTGACAATGGCTCAGGCATGAAAATAGATTTTTCTAAACAAAAAATCTTTGCTTATCGTGATAAAAATTGGTGGCAAAGAGGTGACGCGGTGGGGGAATTAGGTGGTCCTGATAGTGAAACCTTCTATGATACTGGGAAAGAACATGATCCTAAATTTGGTCCTCATTGCCATGTTAACTGTGATTGCGGACGTTTTGTAGAGATTGGTAATTCTGTCTTTATGCAGTACCAAAAGACTATAAATGGTTGGGAGGAATTAAAGAACAAAAATGTTGATTTTGGTGGTGGATTAGAAAGATTGGCCATGGCTTCTAATGGTTTGGATAATATTTTCAAAATTGATTCTTTATTTAATGTTATTAAAAAGATTGAAGAATTATCTGGCAAAAAGTATGAGGATAACAAGAAATATTTTGAAATTATTGCTGATCATATTAAGTCTTCTACCTTTTTATTGGGTGATGACAAAAAAATGAGTCCTTCTAATACTGATCAGGGATATATTATTAGACGTTTAATCCGTCGAGCTTTACGATCAGCTCGTCAATTGGAAATAAGCCAAGATGGATTTATAGTTGAGGCCTCAAAAATGATTATTGATTTTTATAAGGAGGATTATAAAGAATTAGAGAGAAACCAAGATTTTATCTGTCAGAGTTTGTCAGAAGAAGAGCGAAAATTCTCTAAAATGATTGAAAGAGGTGAAAAGGTTTTAAATTCTTTAGCTAACTCAGCCACTGAAATTACTGGGCAAATGGCTTTTGATCTATTCCAGTCCCATGGCTATCCATTAGAGATGACAGAAGAAATAATTGCAGAAAAGGGAATTAAGAAGACAGTTAACTTTTTAGAAGAATATCAAAAAGAGTTTAACCAGCATCAAGAGTTATCAAAAACAGCCTCGGCTGGGAAGTTTAAAGGTGGACTAGCTGATCAGAGCGAAGCTACTACTAAATTACACACTACCGCCCATCTTCTTTTAGAATCACTTCGCAGAGTACTAGGAGATCACGTTGAACAAAGGGGAAGTAATATCACAGCCGAGAGATTGCGTTTTGATTTTTCTCATAATGAAAAAATGAGCGACGAACAAAAAAAAGAAGTGGAAGATTTGGTAAATAATGCTATCTCACAAAATTATGATGTTAAGTATGAGGAAATGAGTCTAGAAGAAGCTAAGGCTATGGGAGCTAATGGTGTTTTTGAATCTCGTTATGGTGAAAGAGTAAAAGTTTATTCCGTGGGTGATTTCTCTGGTAATTCTGGCGTGGTTTTTTCTAAGGAAATCTGTGGTGGGCCTCATGTTGAAAATTTAGCTAATTTAGGGCATTTTGTAATTCAAAAAGAAGAAAGTTCTAGTTCTGGAGTTAGAAGAATAAAAGCTATTTTAGAGCCTCTTGACAATAATAATAAATAAATATATAATTAACTCGTAAATATTTAAGGAATATTTATTTTTTGTATTTTTTAGAATTTTGACAAAGCTAAGGCTCTGTCAAGATTTTTTGTGTTAATGGATAACAATAATAATTTAACAGTTGATGCCAAAGATTTTATTGAGCTAAAAGGTGAGGTTTTAGAACTGATGCCAGCAGCCAACTTTAAAATCAAATTGGAGAATGGACATGAAATCTTAGCTCATTTGTCTGGTAAGATGCGTATGAATAAAATTCGCTTGCTTCCAGGTGATAAAGTTAAGATTCAGATGAGCCCTTATGATTTAAGTAAAGGACGCATCACCTTCCGTCTTTAATTTTGTTTGCTTTAAAACATTTTTTAAAAAAAATTAAGAATATATAATATGAAAGTTAGAGCTAGTGCTAAAAAGATTTGTAAAGATTGTAAAATTGTTCGTCGTAAAGGACGAGTTTATGTTATTTGTAATAACCCAAAACATAAGCAAAGACAGGGTTAATTTATTTTAATTTATTATAAAATTTTATGGCAGTAAGAATTTCAGGAGTAACAATTCCAAATGATAAGAGAGTGGTAATAGCTTTGACTTATATTTTTGGAATTGGTCCAAAGTTTTCAAAAGATATTTTAGAAATAGCTAAGGTTGACGGAAATACTAGAGTTAAAGATCTAAAAGAATCAGAAGTCAATACTTTGCGTGATTTGATTGAAAAAAAGTTTGTGACTGAGGGTGATCTTAGAAGAGAAATCGCCAGCAATATCAAACGTTTAAAAGAAATCGGAACTCGTTCTGGTATTTGTCACACCAAACATTTACCAATTCATGGACAAAGAACTAAAACCAATAGTCGTACAGTTCGTGGTAATAAGAGAACTACTTTAGGATCCGGCAAAAGCAAGGCTGGTAGTCAAAAAACCTAATTTATAATTTAAAGAAATATATAATTTAAAGACCTTTTTGGTCGATAGATGAAAATAAAACTATGAGCGAAGAAAAAAAAGACAACAAGGAAAAAGAAGTCGAAGTAATGGAAAAAGTTCCAGCTGATTTTTCAGTTTCAGATTTTGATTCTGATGATGATTTATTTTCTGATGACGCTGTAAAAGCAGAACAAAAAAATGAAATTGAAGATTTGCCAGAAGAAATTAAACAAAAATTAGAAAAAAATAAACAAGCTAGAAGCAAGAAGAAATTAATAAAAAAGAAAAAGAAAAAGGAAATTGTTAAAGTAAAATCAGGTCACGCTTACATTAGTGCAACTTATAACAATACTATTATTTCTTTAACTGATAAGGTTGGCAATGTTATTGCTTGGGCTAGTGCTGGTATGGCTGGATTTAAGGGTGCTAAAAAAGCTACTCCTTATGCTGCTCAAATTATTGTTAAAATTGCGAGTATGAAAGCTAAAGAAGAGTATGGACTAGAAGAAGTAAAGGTTTTTGTTTCTGGTGTTGGTACTGGTCGTGAAGCTTCAATTAGAGCTTTGAATGCTAATGGTTTGGAAATTTCAAGCATCAAAGATACTACACCTATTCCACACAATGGTTGTCGCGCTAAAAAACCACGTCGTGTTTAGTTTATTAATCTATAAATAATATAAATATGGGAAAAAATTTAGAATCAAAATGTAAACAATGCCGTCGTATTGGTGAAAAAATGTTTTTAAAAGGGGAACGTTGTTCTTCTACTAAATGCGCTATGGTAAAAAGAAATTACCCACCAGGACCTCATGGACCAAAAGGTAGAAAAAGATCTAGCGACTACGGTTTGCAATTAACTGAAAAACAAAAAGCTAAAAAACTTTACGGCTTGACTGAAGATCAATTCAGAATTTCTTTTGCTAAAATTCAAAAAAAAGGTGGAAATGTGGGAGACAATTTCTTGTCTTACTTAGAAATGCGTTTAGACAATGTTGTTTATCGTGCTGGTTTGGCTCCTTCTAGAGCTTTAGCTAGACAATTAGTAAACCATGGTCATTTTCAAGTAAATGATAGAAAGGTTAGCATCCCTTCATACCAAGTAAAGATTGGACAAATTATCAAAATTAAGAAAAGCTCAAAAGCTAATAGATATTTCCGTGATTTACCAGAAAAATTGAAAAACTTTGCTGGTGATCAAAAGAGTTGGTTGGCTACAGATGTTAAAGAATTGTCAGTTAAGGTTTTACACGAGCCAAAACAACAAGACTTACCATCCAACATTAAAACTCACATGATTATTGAGTTCTACTCAAAATAATAAAACTTAATTAAAATAATTTTTTAATAATTTTAAAAAAATAATATGGAACAAATAGCTTTGCCCAAAAAAATAGACTTTCAACAAAGTGCTAATTCCAATGAAGGCTCAATTATTGTCGAGCCATTATATCCTGGTTATGGTAATACTATTGGTAATGCTTTGCGTCGGGTGCTATTGTCATCTTTAGCTGGAGCTGCGGTTGTCGGAGTAAAAATCAAGGGAATCAAACATGAATTCATGGCTGCTTCAGGTATTAAAGAAGATATTATTGATGTTGTTTTGAATTTAAAACAATTACGTTTGAAAATTTTAAGCGACACCGAAGAGGTTATTAAATTAGAATTAAACGTTCAAGGAAAAAAACAAGTTACTGCTAAAGACATCAAGAAAAATGCTGAAGTAGAAATTGCTAACCCAGAATTAGTTTTAGCTAATATTACTGACGCCACTGGAAATTTAAGTATGGAAATTTTTGTTAGTCGTGGAGCCGGATATTCTTTCGCTGAAAAAGGTAAAGATGCTAGCAAGGAAGTTGATTATATTGAAATTGATCCTATTTTCTCTCCAATCTTGGGAGTAAATTATAAAGTGGAAAATGTTCGCGTTGGTAAAATGACCAATTGGGACAAATTAATTTTAGATATTAAAACTGACGGAACAATTTCTGTGGAAGATGCTTTCTCTAGATCAGCGAAAATTTTGGTTGAACAATTCAATTCTTTGGCCACTCTTAAAATCGAAAAGCCAGAAAAGGAATCAAAAAAATCAAAAAAAGAAGAAAAGGAAGTTTCTGATGAAGAATAAAAGTAATATAAGTATAAATAATTTTTAAATATTATGAGACATAAGAATAAGGTCAAAACTTTAGATCGAACCAAAGAAGCAAGAGAATTAATGTTAAGAAACTTGGCTTCCAGTATTATTATTTACGAAAAAGTGAAAACTACTGAAGCTAAAGCTAAGGCTGTAAAACCATTATTGGAAAAACTTATCACTACTGCTAAAAAGGGTGATTTAACAGCTCGTCGTAGTTTACTAAAAGTTATTTTGCAACCAAAGGCTGTAAATAAAGCTTTAGAAGTTTTAGCTGATAGATACAAAGAGCGTAGTGGTGGTTATTCTAGAATTGTAAAAATTGGTCCTCGCCAAGGTGATGGGGCTGAAATTGTGCAAATTGAATTAGTATAATTTAGTATTAAATAATATAAGATAATAGTATGAAAAATATTGAAAGAAAATTGCATAAACTTGATGCCGAAGGTCAAAGCCTAGGTCGTTTATCTACTCAAATTGCTAATTTACTAAGAGGCAAGCTAAAACCAGAATTTCAAGCTCACTTGGATTTGGGTGATATTGTTGAAGTAGAAAATATCAAAAAAGTTAAATTGACTGGAAAGAAAATGGATCAAAAAACATATTATAGTCATTCTGGTTACCCAGGTGGTTTGAAAGAAAAGAAAATGAAGGATGTTTGGCAAAATGATCCAGCTGAAGTTTTACGTCGAGCTGTCAAAGAAATGTTACCAAAGACTAGACTTCGCAATGACATGATGAAAAGATTGATTGTTAAATAATATAAATTTTAATTTTTAAATAAAATGACTGAGATTAAAAAGAAGACAAGCTCTGTCGCCAAAGAAAAGAAAGAGCCTGTTAAAAAAGAAAAGAAAACAAAGGGTGATTTCTCTGGAAAATACATTCAAGCTATTGGTCGTCGTAAAACTTCAGTAGCTCAAGTTAGAATGTATGAAAAGGGGACTGGTCTTTTTGTTGTTAATGGAGTTGACGCTTTGGATTTCTTCAAACAAGAAGATAATGCCAATTTAGCCTTACAGCCATTAAAAACTGTTTCCAAAGTAAAAGATTTCGACTTATCAGTTGTTGTAAAAGGTGGCGGAGTGTTTGGACAATTAGAAGCTATTAGTCACGGGATTGCTCGAGCTCTAGTGAAATTTGATCCAGAATTCAAGGCTATTTTAAAAACTGGTTCTTATCTAACTCGTGATCCTCGTCAAAAAGAAAGAAAAAAACCAGGTTTGAAAAAAGCTCGCAAAGCTCCACAATGGTCAAAACGTTAATCAATTTATCTATACACTCAAAACCCCTATCTAACAGGGGTTTTGTTGAATAAAGCAATATGAAGTTAATTATTTCTTTTATTACCTATAATCAAAATTCGGCCAAGTATTTGGAGGCTCTTTTAGCTTCTTTAAAACAGAGCATTGCTGTGGCTAAAAATTATTTTAGTGATTTGGAGATTTCTTTTTTTGTTTTTGATAATAGTGATAAGGACGGAGAAATTAATAAAAATATTTTATTACCATTTTTTCTGAATAATAATTTTGTTCATAAAATCTGGGACGAAAACGAAAATTTAGGCTTTGCTAAGTCATATAATATTATGATTAATGAGGCTTTAAAGGAGGGGACTGACTTGTTTTTGCTGATAAACCCAGATGTTTTAGTTGATGATAATTTTATTTTAGAGCTTATAAAAAAAGCTCAAATATCCCCGGAAATTAGTGTTTTTTGCCCAAAAATATTGTATTGGGATTTTGCCAACAATGTTTTAAGTGATATTATTGATAGTTATGGGGTTTCTCTCGATTCTTATCATCATTTTTTTGACAGAGGACAAGGTCTTTTGTTATCAGAATATTCTGACCAAGAACAAGAAATTTTTGGATTTTCTGGAGCCGGAGCTTTGTTTAGATTGTCTAAAATGTTGGATGTAGCTAATTTTAATGGAATACAGAGAGAGTTTTTTGACGAAATGATGTTTATGTATAAAGAGGATGTTGATTTGTCTTATCGTTTGCAATTGGCTGCTAAAAGAATTTTGTTTGTTCCTCAAGCTATTATGTATCATGACAGAAGTTTATCTTCCTTAAATAATAGTCTTTGGCATAGAATTTTTACCTCAAAAAAGAGCTCTTCAGCTGAACATTCCTTGGTAAATCAATTAATTGTCCTAGAAAAGATAAAAAGATTGCCATTTTCTCTAAAAGTTAAGTATTTGACAAAAGTTAGAAAAATTTTATTAATGATTTTTTCATTACTTTTTGCTAAAAAATCATTAAAGAAATTTTTACTTTTAAGGGCTCAAATTAAGGAAAAAGGCCTTAAAATAAGCCCAAAAATAGAAGAAGTTAAGAAAATTGAACTTTTTATGAAAAACTCTTGACTTATTTTTTAAAATGTGATTTAATTAACTTACAAAAAGTTTATATTTAATTTATATAAAATATGGAGAATGTATTAAAATCCTTGCTTCAAGAGAAGAAAGAAAAGGAAATGATTAAATTAAATGCAGTTGAAATTGTCAACGCATTATTTAATGAATTACAAGAAAGGGAAAGAGATATTTTATCTCGTCGTTTTGCTTTGAAGAGCAAGGACTACCAAACCTTGGAAGAAATTGGTCAATTACATAATTTAACCAGAGAAAGAGTTCGTCAAATTGAAAGAGCTAGTTTGAATAAAATTAAAAAGATTAATGATTTTGAAAAATATTTAGCTGATTTAAAATCTGTAGTTGACGGATTAATGGAAGAACATGGTGGTATTATGGAGAAAAATTTTTTACTTGATATCTTAGCTGTTTTGTCTTATCAAATCAAGGAAAACAATTCTGATTTTGATAGAGACCTTTATAAGAATTATTTAGACTTTGTTTTAAGTGAATTATTAAATGATCATATTGAAAGAGTTGATAAATCAGACAAGTTTAGCTCTTTCTTTAAAGCCAAAGATCAAGCGGTTGATTATTTGGAGGACCTTGTTTCTGAATTAAAGGAAAAATTGAAGAATATGAAAGATGTTGTTCCTTTTGAAGAATTAGTTGATGTTTTAAAAGGTTTAAAATCTTTTTCAGTTAATAAGGCTAAATTTATTAAAGAAAATAGTCAATTAGATTTGAAAAAAATTTTTAAAGATGATATCTTCCCAGAATGGGCTGAAATTATTGACAAGAATAAACCATTTTATTCTTTAATGCAAGCTGTTAAGGATATTAATCCTAACAAGTTTGGCTATTGGGGAGGCGACGAACGTCCTGAGATTAAACCAAAAAGAATTTCTGATAAAATTTTCTTGATCTTAAAAGAAGAAAAGAAGCCCTTACACTTTACTGAAATTACCAAAAAAATCAACGAAGTTAAATTTGATAAGAAAAAAGTTAGCAGTGGTTCTGTCCATAATGAATTAATTTTGGATGCTAGATATATTTTGATGGATAGAGGAGTTTATGGTTTAAAAGAGTGGAAAAAGTAATTATTTGACTTGATATAAAAACGCTTTCTGAGGAAGGCGTTTTTTTGTTTTAAATATTTTGATTTTATATAAAAAATATGCTAAAATAAAAAATATAAAAATATGCAGATTGAAATAGATTTTTCCCCAATTCAAGAGTTTTTTGCTTTAGCGCCAGATGTTATGCTGTGGCGCTTTTTGGCTTATTTTGGCTGGATTATCTTTGCTATTATGTTTTTGTGGATGGCTTCTATTTTATGGCTTAAGTATATTCGAGGTAAGTGGGGCTCCCAAAACAAGTTTATATTTTTAGCGATTGATATTCCAAGAGGTAATTTGCAATCACCTCAGGCTGTGGAAAATTTATTTACCTATTTGGGTGGTGCTCATGGAACTCAAAATTTTTGGGACACTTGGTTTGCTGGAGAATACCAATTATCTTTTAGTTTTGAAATTGTTAGCTTGGAGGGTTATACTCAATTTATTATTCGCACCCCAGCTCAATTTAGAAATTTGGTAGAGTCAGCTGTTTATTCTCAATATCCAGACGCTGAAATAGTTGAGGTGGATGATTATTGTGAAGGCTTTCCTAGAAAATTTCCGGATCAAGAATATGATATTTGGGGAACTGAATTCAAACTATCTTCTCACTATATGTATCCCATAAAAACATATCGTGATTTTGAGCATAAATTAGGCCCCGAAGAAACAACCTTTAAAGACCCTATGGCGGAGTTGATGGAATTGTATAGCAGCTTGCGTAAAGGAGAAAATATTTGGTTTCAAATTATTGTTATACCAACTGATTTTGGCTGGATAAATGATGGCAAGGGAGAAATTGATAAAATTTTGGGCAAAAAGGCTGATGTTAGTTTGGGCAGTAAAATAGTGGACGCTATTTTAGAAGCTTTAGAATATGTTAGTGAAGCTATTTATTCTCTATGGGGTGATATTGATAGTGAGAAGAAAGATGATGCCAAAAAATTATCTATGATGGAGTTGACCCCTAGACAGAAAAGAAAAATTGAATATCTTGATAGAAAGGCTTCTAAGTTAGGATTCTTGTGTAAACTACGCATGGTTTATATTGCCAAAAAAGAAGTTATGAATAAACCAAAAGCTAGCGGGGGTTTTGTTGGGTTTATTAAACAATTTACTGATCTGGATTTAAATGGTTTTAAACCTGATATGAAGGGCACTGCTACCAAAGCTGTTTATTTTAATAAAACAGCCGAGGTTATTAAAAAGAAAAATAATTTGATTAATAATTATATAGATAGAAACGATTGGTCTGGTATTACTCCTTTTATTTTAAATATTGAGGAACTAGCAACTCTTTGGCACTTTCCAATCGAAGCTATATCTAACGCTCCATTAGTTCAAAAAACTACAGCTAAAAAATATAAACCACCAGCAAATTTGGCGGTGGATGATTCAGTTT
>CAYYLI010000027.1:0-9533 GCA_964472595.1 uncultured Gammaproteobacteria bacterium
CCATGGAAACAAACAACAAATATTTCACCATTAACATTTTCTATTACTAAATCATTTGGTTGAACTGTTCTAGAAATAGCAGCCAAATCTCTGTGGATAGCGCCAGTTTCACCGTCTATAAAGTTAACCTTATAGCTATTATGCATCTTATAATCATTGATTAAACCAACACCATCGCCTTTTTCTAAAGTCACTATTTTTGAAATAGCACCAACTTCTTCATTAATAGTATCCATTACATCAGGGTTAAGTCCCTTTAAAATTTCATTATGTTCGTTTGCAAAATCATCTGGAGTCAAGACAATAGTATCATCCGGATTAATCTCTTCTCTGTCGTTAGTATTAATCTTGTTTTCGGTATTATCTTTTTTCTTATCATCTTTTTTATCTATGCCTTTGAAAATTCCAAAGCCAATAGCTGTTAAACCTAGGGCCATAACTAACCATTTTAACTTTTTATTTCCTCTAATGCGTTCAAAAATACCAGCTCTTTTCTTTTTATCTTCTTTTTCTTGAGAACCCTCATTTTGTTCGGTCTCTAAAATCTCGTCCTCTAACTCTTCTTGAAAAACATTATTTTCCATTTCTTGGTCACTTGAAACATTTTCTTTTTTTGTAGAAGATTCATTGAAATAGGCAATTTTTTGCATATCATCAAACATACTCAAATCAACTTTGTCTTTTTTTACAGCCTCAGAATCACTAAAGGAAGCTGGATCAGAAGATTCTGTTTCTTTTTTATTTTTTGATAAATCATCGTTAAATTGCAAAGCCTCTTCTACGTCTCCAACAGAATTTAAGTTCTCAACTTTATCATCCAAAGAATTAACAGAATCCGAATTCTTCTCTTCTAGTTTTTCAGTTTGCAAAATTATAGTCAAAGCCTCTTTTATCTTTTGCTCATTGGCAAAATAATCTTGAGCATCAGCTACATTCCACTGGTGAATTAAAGCTCTAGTTTTTGGTACTAATGACAAATCATCTTTACCTAAATCTCTTAAAAAACTAAGAATTTTTTCTTCTTGAGCCATAATCAAAATTACATTTTCTGGACCCTTCTTTCCATAGTCATTTTTAATCTTATTCTCTGTATCAATTAAAATAATTTCCAACTTTCTAATTTTGTTTTCTTTAACAATCAGTTCCTTCTCTGAAACTATACGATCATCACTTATGAATTTTTTTTCATCAGCTTTAATTTCTTGTTTTAATTTTTCAATTTCTTCTTTAATAGCATTAGGATAAATTAATAATCCAGCCTCAGCTTTTTCTTGCAAAGAAAAACCCTGAGAAGCTAGTTCTATTTTATTTTCTCCAGTCTCAACAACCTCTTTTTCTTTTATTTCCACCTCGTTGGCTTCAATAACCGTTTCTTGTTTGGCTTTTTTTATTCCACCCAAAGCTTCAATTTCTCTGTTATAAGAGTTATCCAAATCCACCATCTCTTGAGCAACCTTGGTTCTTTTTTCATCAGTATCGGCTTTTTCAAACTTGAGACGCAATGCACCCATCTCTGCATTCTTTTCTCTTTCTAACGCAGCGATACTGGCATCATTAGACCCTTTATCCTCGTTATTAAACTTTTCAAATTTCATATTTTTAAAATTAGTTAATTTATAAAATATATAAATTATTTATTATTAATTTTTTCTAAAACTTCTTGTTGCAGTTCTTGCAAATCTTGAATTAATCTATTCTTGTAATCAGAAATGTTTTCTTCCAAGAATTTATTAATTTTAAGAGGATCAACATCTTCTGCTTCTATCATTTCTTCATATTGCTCCAATTGTTTACCACGTAAATTTCTTAGAACAAATAAGCTTACCCTATCACTCAAGGCATCTTCAGCAAATAATTTTATTTTTTCTATTTCTTCAGCTGATCTATTCGATAAATCAAACGAAGACATAAATTCATTTACTAATCGCTCCAGGTCATTTAATAAATTAACACTAAGATTGTTCATACTTTTTATATTAGTTTTATTAAAAAATTATCAAGTTTTTATCTAAATTAATAACAGGCATATTATAACATATTTTTAGAAAAAAAGCAAGTCCATAAACAAAAACCCTTTATTTTAAGGGCTTTAAGGATTGCGCTGATTCAAATCTTCCTCATTCAAGATATTTTCTGGGAAATTTAATTCTACCGCCTCTTTAATTTCATCTTCTTCTGTTTTTTCTTCTTCTTTAACTTCATCTCCCCCAAAATACCAACGTAAAATATCATTAGCAATCGAGGTGGCTATGCCACTACCCTCTTTTCCTTCTTCAACCAAAACTGTTAAAACAATTTCTGGATTATTATATGGTGCAAAAGAAGTAAACCAGGCGTGCGGTGCTTTATTGGAATTCCATTGAGCAGTACCGGTTTTTCCAGCCACCTCCACCGGTAAAATATTTAAACGACGAGCTGAACCAGCCACAATAGTCTGACGCATTCCTTCACGCACAATATTAATATTTTTTTCACTTACAAACCCTTCGCCAATAATTTCTTTTTCTATTTCTCTAAGTACTTTATCATCCCTGTCCAATATTTTTTGCACCAAGTGAGGTCTATACAATTTTCCACCATTGGCAAAATAGGCGGTGAAATTAGCTACTTGCAAAGGCGAAGTCAAAATATCTCCTTGACCAATAGAAACATGGTAGGTATTTCCGATATACCAAGACTCTCCGCGATTAGCTTTTTTCCATTCTGGAGTTGGAATAAAACCAACTGCTTCTTGCGGTAAATCTAAACCGCTTTGTTTTCCTAATCCAAAATAATTTAAATATTCTACTATCTTATCAATCCCCAAGCCTTTAAATTTATCGTAGCCACCACCAACATAATAGAAGAAGGTATTGACTGATTCCGCAATCGCCTTTTTTACATTAGTAACTCCATGTCCGCCAGCCTTCCAATCAGGGAAAAACCAAGCTCCCACTCTAATACCACCCGAACTGTTAACGCTGGTGTTTTCATCAACAATTTTTTCTTGCAAAGCTGCAGCTGCAATTACTGGTTTTAGAGTTGAGCCTGAAGGAAAATTTCCCGCCACTGAACGATTAAATAATGGTCTATCAGGATTATTAGCCAAGCTACTATAATCGGCCTGAGAAATTCCTCGAGAAAAAATATTATTATCAAAGGAGGGCCAAGAAAGCAGGGTCAAAACTTCCCCATTTTGCGGATTTAACGCTACAACCGAAACTCTCTTCATGCTACTACTATTTGCTAAATATTTCTTAACAATCTCTTCTGTTTTTTTCTGTAAATCAATATTCAAACTCAAAAGAAGACTGTGTCCATCCTCAGCCAAGGTTTGCGAAACAATTTTTTTCTCTCTACCTAAAGCATCAACTTCAATATAATTTTTACCTTTAATCCCCTTTAATTCGTTTTCATAGAAATATTCCAAACCTGATTTACCTAAATAATCAATCTGAGAATATTCATCACCAAAAATTTCTAATTCTTTTTCTGATATTTTTCCAATATACCCGGTAAGATGAGATAAACTCAAAAGATTCTCCTCCGAACTCAAATATTTTCTTCTCATTTTTATGGACAAAGAAACCCCCGGCATTCTTTGGGCCTCTAAATACAATTTCATTGCCGAATCATAATCTAAGTTATCCATAATAAACAAAGGGCGATATGATTCCAGGGAGCCATATTTAATTTTATCTAGTTTTTGTTTTATTTCAAAAAAATAAGGACTATCACTAATTAGTTCACTGTTCTTATTTTTTTCTGAAGAAGACTGAGAAAGGCCTGACAAAATAGAAGCTAATTCTCTAATAACTTCATCCTTAGCCAAACTATCTTTTGGTAGATCAATCGGAGTTAGATACAAAACAAAGTTTGCCTCGTTTTGTACCAAGGGCGTCATGTTAGAAGAATAAATAATTCCTCTTTTAGGATCCACACTCTCAACTCTAATACGATTACCTTCGGCTAGAGCCCGATAATCGCTACCTTTAACAATCTGCAACCAAAAAAGACGAAGCCCCAACAAAGAAAAAGCCAGAGCTAAAACCAAAAAAATACTAGTTAATTTTTTTAAATCAAAAGTACTACGTAAAGTTTCATTATCATTTTCCCCCATTAAAAAAGAGTCCTCCATCCACCCTAAATGATATGATGAGTCTTTTAAATTACCAAAGCGATACTTTTTCTCCTTAACAACAAAAGGATCACTATTTTTATTAAAATCTGATTTCATTATTATAATTTTAACAAATTTTTATATATATGTATAGTAAAGTTGAAGAAAAGTAAACATTGAAAAATTCAAGATAAACTGATATTATAATGATATGACAGAAAAAATCTTAATTATAGATGGAAACGCCATAATTCATCGCAGTTTCCACGCTCTACCAACCACTTTAGCTACTAAAGACGGGATTATAACCAACGCGGCCTACGGTTTCGCTTCTTTTTTAATAAAAGCTTTAGGTGAAATAAAACCCAGTCACGCTGTTTTAACATTGGATCGCAAAGCACCAACCTTTCGTCACGAAGCCTACGACAAATATAAAGCCACTCGCGTTAAAGCACCACAAGAACTCTACGACCAAATTCCAATGGTTAGAGATATAGCTACCGCCTTCTCTATTCCCATTTTTGAACTTGATGGTTTTGAAGCTGATGATTTAATTGGAACAATTTCTAAAAAAATTGATAAAGACTATCCAAAAATGGAAACAGTTATTATGACCGGAGATTTAGATACTCTACAATTAGTGAATAAAAAAACCAAAGTATATACCATGAGTCGCGGTTTATCAGAATCAATGATTTATGACAACGAAAAAATATTAGAAAGATTCTCTCTCAAAACTGAACAATTAATTGATTTCAAAGCTTTAAAAGGTGATGTTTCTGATAACATTCCGGGAGTGCCTGGCATCGGAGAAAAAACAGCTATTGAATTACTACATAATTTTGGCGATTTAGATAATATTTACAAAAATCTTAATAGCGAAAAAATAAAGGAAAGAACCAAACAATTATTAAGCGACGGAAAAGATTCAGCTTACTTAAGTAAAAAATTAGGTACCATAAATTTAGAGGCCCCAATAAATTTTTCCATTGCAGAGGCTAAGATAAAAGGTTTTGATAAAAATTTGATCAACTCTACTTTTAGCAAACTAGAATTCAAATCCCTACTCTCTCGCGTCCTAGCTTTAAACTTCGTTAAAGACGCTACTGAAAATATTATTGATAAATTCGCCCGCAATAAAGAAAAATTTAATTATAATTTAATAAGTAATGAGGCTGATTTTAAAAAACTTATAGACAAATTAAAAAAACAAAAAGAAATTGCCCTAGATACCGAAACAACAAGTTTAGATATTTTTTCAGCTAAGCTTTTAGGTATAAGCATTTCTTGTGCGGAAGATGAGGCTTATTTTATTGACCTAAAAGACGAAAACCCAAAAAAACTTCAAGCCTTGAAAGAAATTTTTAGCGATTCTAAAATATTAAAAATCGGACATAATATCAAATATGACTGGCAAATTTTAAAGAATTACGATATCGAAATTGTCGGACCAATTTTTGATACCATGGTAGCTTCCTATCTTCTTAATCCCGAAAATCGTCAGCACAACTTAGATGCTCTAGCTTTCTCAGAATTGAATTGGGAAAAAATTAGCTCTAATGATTTAATTCCAGAGAAAGAAAAAGATTTTTCTCAAGTTGATTTAGAAAAATTAGCAATTTATTCTTGCGAAGATGTCGACTTCACCTTAAAATTAAAAAATATTTTAGAAAAAAAATTAAAGAAAAATAATTTAGAAAAATTATTTAATGAAATAGAAATTCCGCTAATAAGAACTTTAATTGAAATGGAGAGAAATGGCATTTTATTAGACCTAGGTTTTTTAAAAAAACTAAGCAAACAATTGGAGGTAGAAATAAAAAATATTAGCGAACAAATTTGGCATTTAGCTGGCGGAGAATTTAATATTAACTCTACCAAACAATTAAAAGAAGTTTTATTCGAAAAAATAAAAATCGATACTACCGGACTCAAAAAAACAAAGACCGGAATTTCAACTGCAGCTGAAGAATTAGTTAAAATGAAAGAGGCCCACCCCATTATTCCTTTGATCCAAGATTACCGCGAATTGAGCAAATTAACATCTACTTATATTGATGCTCTACCTCAATTAATAAATAAAACTGATAAAAAAATTCACAGCAGTTTTAATCAAACTATCACCGCCACTGGACGCCTATCCTCTTCTGACCCCAATCTACAAAACATTCCAACTAAAACTGAAATCGGACATAAAATTCGTCAAGCCTTTATAGTCCCAGCCGGAAAAAAATTATTAAGCCTGGATTACTCCCAAATAGAACTACGCATCATGGCCCACTTATCAAAAGACGAACACCTCCTAGATGCTTTTGTTAACGGTTTGGATATTCACACAGCCACAGCAGCAAGAATTTTTTCTAAAAATCCAAATGAAATAGATAAAAAAACCCGTAGCCAAGCCAAGGCTATCAACTTTGGTATACTTTATGGACAAGGTCCGCATGGCCTTAGTCAAAACACTGGCCTGTCATATTTTGAAGCTAGAGAATTTATTAAAAAATATTTTTCTCAATATCAAGGAGTAAAAAAATACATTGATGAGACTATTAAATCAGCTGAAAAAAACGGCTACACCGAAACCATGTTTGGCCGAAAAAGGTCTTTATCAGAAATCAATTCTAGCGAAATAATGAAAAAGAAAGCTGCTGAAAGAATGGCTATTAATAGCCCAGTTCAAGGAAGCGCTGCTGATTTATTAAAATTAGCTATGATTAAAATTTACGAAGAAATCAAAAATGATAATGATATCAAAATGCTTCTTCAGGTTCACGATGAATTAATTTTTGAAGTAAGCGAAGAAAAAATAAATTTTTATCAGAAAAAAATTAAAAACCTTATGGAAAATATTGTTAAATTGGACATTCCTTTAATAGTTGAAAGTTATAGTGGCAATAATTGGGGTGAAATGGAAAAAATTAATTAATAAATTTTAAAAAATATGAGAACCAAAATTACTCCTCAAAGCAAAATTGCTTTTTTGGGTCTAGGTTTAGAAAACCAAGCCTTATTATTTTTTTTATTAAAAAAATACCAAGCTAAAAACTTGAATATTACAATTTGCGATGCTCGAAGCCAAACAGAAATTTTGTCAGTCTGCCCTCAATTAAAAAAAACAAAAAAACTAAAATGGAAAACTGGCCCCGACTTTAATGTTGGCTTGGAAAATTTTAGCATATTATTCCGTTCTCCCGGTTGGCCAATACTATGCCCCGGAATACAGTCTGCCCTAAAAAACAAGGTAGTATTATCTAGCCCGATGAATTATTTTTTTGAAATTTGCCCTAGTAAAAATATTATTGCCGTTTCCGGAACCAAGGGTAAAGGCACCACAGCCTCTCTTATTTCTCAAATAATAAAAGATTCTGGTAAAAAATGCTTTTTGGCAGGAAATATTGGTATTGCCCCGATGACCTTCGTTGATAAGATAAAAAAAAGCGACTGGATAGTTTTGGAACTTTCTAGCTTTCAATTAGAGGATCTAAAATTTAAAGCAAAAATTTCTGTCTTTACTAACATTTTTAAAGAACACCTCTCTCCCGCTGATCCCAAAAATCCAAATTTTCATCGCAGCTTCAAAGAATACTTTCAAGCTAAGATGAATTTAAGCTTACTACAAGATAAAAATGATTATTTAGTAGCAAACTATAAATTAAAAAATAAAATTTCACACTACCGAGTCGCTAGCAAAATTATTTATTTTAAAAAATCAAAAGCTAATACCAGGTTGGTTGGAGATTTTAATTTAGAAAACGTAGCAGCCGCTGAAGAAGTAGCTAAAATTTTAAAAGTTAACAAAAATATTTATTTAAAAACTATCGCTGACTTTTCCAACCTTAATCATCGTTTAGAATTTGTTAAAAAGATAAATAACGTTTCCTATTTTGACAATAGTTTTTCCACCACCCCAGAAAGTACCGTTTTAGATTTAAAATCTTTCAAAAATAATATTATTCTTATCGCCGGTGGGGCTGATAAGGGAGCTAATTTTTTGCCCCTAGCCAAAGAAATTAAAAAAAGAGTAAAATTTTTACTTCTTCTAGCCGGCAAAGGCACCGAAAGAATTAAAATAGAATTAAAAAAAGTAAACTATTCCCCAAAAAAAATGATTGAAGTTTTTAGTATGCCTGAGGCTGTAAATATAGCCAAAAAACAAGCTCAAAATGGAGATACAGTGCTACTTTCAACCGGTTGTGCTAGTTTCGGATTATTCAAAAATTATAAAGAACGAGGCAATCTCTTTCAAGAAGAAGTAAAAAAATAAATTATGATAATTTTCTTTTACGGCGAAAATGATTTCAAGATCAGTCAAAAAATAAAAGAACTACAAGACAAATTTGTCCGCGAAGTTGATACTAGTGGTCAAAATATTTTTAAATTTGACGGAGAAAAAATTAAGCTAGAAGAAATAGCTGGACAAATTGCTAGCGGTTCCCTGTTCTCCAGTAAAAAAATGGTGCTGATTTTTGATTTAATAAAAAACAAACAAAAAAATATTTACAAAAATTTATTAGACTACCTAGAAAAAAATAAGGTCGCCAATTCCAGTGATATTTTTATCTTTATAGAAAAAAACATTAAAGCTAAAACTGGAAATTCTCTAGTAAAGGTGAGCTCTGGAAAAGAAAATGTTTTGAATAAAGAAGAAAAGGAATTATACAATTTTTTTCAGAGACAAAAATTCACTCAAGAGTTTAAAAATTTTAATTCTCTAGAATTGAACAACCTAATAAAAAAAGAATTGAGCGACAATAATTTAAAAATAGAAAACAAAGAAGTCCAATTGCTTTTAGCTATGAGTGGAAATGAGACTTGGAACATTTTTAACGAATTAAAAAAAATTATAAACTTCAAATTGGGCCAAAACTCCGATAACAAAGTTAGCGCTGAAGATATAGGAAAAATCTCATCTGGTGTTTTTAGCGAAAATATTTTTGCCTTCACGGATGCTATTTCTGCTAAAAACAACAAATTAGCTAGCCAAATTTTAGAAGAGCAATACTTGGCTGGATTAGAACCGGACTATATTTTGTCAATGCTTCTCCGTCAATTCAAAATTCTACTACAAATTAGAGAACTATTAGATATTAATTACAATACTGCCAAAATAACTGCCAGCCTCAGATTGCACCCCTTTATCATCAATAAGGGGATAAATCAAGCAAAAAACTTTGAGGCTAAAAAATTAAAAAAAATAATAAATATTCTAGCGGAAACGGAATTGCAAAATCGTCAAGGAAACCCTAATATTAAAGTAATAATCAACCTATTAATAGCTACAATTTAAAATCAGCCCCAGCTCTTGCCTTTTTTAAATTTATTTGATATATTTAAGTCAAATAGATGAAGGTGTCTATTTTTTAATGTTTTTTAAAAACTGGGGCAATTAGCTCAGTTGGTTAGAGCGCAACACTGATAATGTTGAGGTCGGAGG
>CAYYLI010000028.1:0-9152 GCA_964472595.1 uncultured Gammaproteobacteria bacterium
TCGAAAACACTCGGCTTTCGGGTACCTTTCACAGAAAATGTCATGGCACGGGCGGTAGGAATCGAACCCACGCTAAAGGTTTTGGAGGCCCTTGTACTACCATTATACTACGCCCGCTTAATATTGTTTATTATATACGGAAAACTTATTTTTTTCAATACCAGTAATCATGGAGCAAAAACCTATTAACTTCAAAAAACAACAAAAAAACCGCTTTCGCGGTTTTTTCTTTATCCAAGTATGTAGTATCTATTCAGCTGATTTTTCTTTATCTTTCATAGTCTCGCCACAACAAATGATTGGGGCTCCACTATCTTTCACAAACTCAACTTCGTTACCACAAATCTCACAAACATAAATTTTTCCAACTCGACTATTCATATTTTTAATATTACTTATAATAAAATTAATAAGTTTCTGTAAAAATTTCAAAATATCCTTGAGGATGAGAACAGGCTGGACATTTATCCGGAGCTTCTTCCCCCTCATGAATATATCCACAATTATTACATTTCCAAAGTTTGCTTTCTTCCCTCTTAAACACAATACCTGCTTCAATATTTTCTAATAGTTTTTGATAGCGCTTCTCATGAGCCTCTTCGACTTCCCCCACTTCTCTAAATAATTTAGCAATATCTTCATGTCCCTCTTCCAAGGCCTCTTTTTCCATGCGAGGATACATTGAAGTGTGCTCATAATTTTCGCCAGCAATCGCTGCTTTCAAATTATCAGAAACATTTTCATGAATATAACCTAATTGCTTAGCCCATAATTTAGCGTGTTCTTTTTCATTACGAGCTGTTTCTTCAAAAATATTAGCAATTTGGACATAACCTGCCTTCTTAAAAGCGCTAGCAAAATAATCGTATTTATTACGAGCCATTGATTCGCCAGCGAAGGCTTCTTCTAAATTCTTTTTTGTTTTTTCTCCCAACATAATATTTAAAATTAATTATAATTATTTTTCTAAAGATCCATCATATTCCAATTCATAAATATGAAAAATAGTGGCTGTTAATGATAAAATTAATGGACCCAAAACCAGTCCCCAAAAACCGAATAAAGCAATTCCTCCCATTAAAGAAAAAATGATAAAGATAGGATTAACTTTTGATTTACCTTTTAGTATCCAGGCCCTTATTAAATTATCAGTATTTCCGATAATAACTGAACCCCATAAAAGAACATAAACCCCACGATAAACATCTCCAGTTAAAATTAAATAAATACCAATTGGAACATAGATAATCATGGATCCGATATATGGAATCAAGGAAAAGAAACCAATAAGTAGGCCGGGATAAAAAGCTGGCAGACCAACTATTAAAAAGCCAATACCACCAATAACTCCTTGAAAGGCGGCTGTCACAAAAGTCGAAATCATAGATGTCTGGCTCATTTCTCTAAATTTATTATAAATTTCAGCATCATATTTATTTGGTAAAGGTGACCACAATTTTAATTTTTCTAAAACTTTTTTTCCATCAATAAAGAAAAAGAAAGTTGTCAGTAATATTAAAAATAAGGAAATAATAAAATTAGTAGTCTGTTTAATTATTTCCTTGGCTCCAGCGCTAATCCAATCACTCATTTTTTTGGTAAATTCAAAAATTGTTTCCTTTACTTTTTCATCTTCAAAATTAATAAAATTAATTTTACTTAAAATACCATCTTGAATATGACCACTAGAGTTATTGATAAAATTAGTAGTTTCAACATAAGCAATAGGAGCTTTTTGTCCTAAAAAGCTTAGCAACAAAGTAATTGGCGTTATAACAATAATTAATAGTAAAAGACACATCAAAAAGGCCGCTAATTTTCTTCGTCCGCCCAAAAATTGGCTTAATTTAGAAAAAGGACGATAAAAAACCGAAGCCAGAACACCGGATATAACTATTTCTACCAAAAAAGACCTAAACAACCACAAAATGGCCAAGGTCGCAGATATTAGCAAAACTATTAAAAAATATTTAGAAAGAGTTTTGTCTTTCATTTAAAAAATATTATTTAGTTTCTTTATGAGGAGTATTTTTTTTACAAAATTTACAGAATTTACTTAACTCCAAGCGAACTGCTTTTAAAGTTTTCTTGTTTTTGTGAGAATTGTGAGTTACTCTTTTACATTCTGTGCATTCCAATTTGATAAGATTATCTTGTGACATATTATATATACACTTAATTTATAATAAATTTAACATTTAACAATATAAGCTATTATATCAAATAAAAGTTAAAAGTCAACGTTGGCATTTGGGACAATAATGAGTGCCCCGACCAGCTACCTTAATTTTAACTATTTTACCTGGGCAATTGGGACATTTTTGACCATTTTTCCCATAAACCTTGAGCAATTTAAGAAATCCGCCACTTTTGCCCTCGGCATCAACGTAATCACTAAAGGTGGTACCCCTCTTGGAAACTGCCAACTTCAATATTCTTCTAATATTTTCAAATATTTTCTTTTTTTCAATATTATTTAGACTGGCAACAGACCGCTGAGGAGAAACCTTGGATGAAAACAAAGTTTCATCAGCATAAATATTTCCTATTCCCGCGATTAAAGATTGGTCCAAAAGAAAAGCTTTTATATTTTTTCGAGGGCGCTTTTCTATTAACTTTAAAAAACTGGAATAATTAAATTCTTTATCCGAAAGTGGCTCTAGGCCAAAACGTTTTTTGACCTCCAAAAAATCATTCTCCCCCACTAAACGAACATAAGCAAAACGCCTAGTATCATTTAAAACCAGTTTATAATTATTGGAAAAAACTATTTGAAAACGAATGTGACGTAAATTTTCTGCTTGTAAATTTTTGCTATTCTTTTCGGAGTGACCGCCAGCTATCAAAGTTTTTTCTCCCAAAAAAACTAATTGCCCCGTCATTTTCAAATGAATTAATAATTTTTTATCACTTTTTTGAAAAGTAAATATCAAGAGTTTTCCCAAACGCAAAACATCGGAGAAACGATCTCCTTTTATTTTATTTAAATCAGAAGCTTTTACTGGTAATTTTTTATCCTTTAAATCAAGGGAAGAAATTGTCTGATTTAAAACAAAACGGCGTAAACCGTTTCTGATTGTCTCTATCTCTGGTAATTCTGGCATTTTATTAAGTTAATTTACAGTATTTTTAAAATAAAAAAAATTACCACTATTGCAACAAATAGGATAAATAAAATTTTGAGAAAACTTCTTCCTATTTTGTCTGGATTAATAAGCATATAATTTGTGGGCCGAGTAAGATTCGAACTTACGAAGGCTAACGCCAGCAGATTTACAGTCTGCCCCAGTTGACCGCTTTGGTATCGACCCGATATTACTTAACTATTGTACTATAACAAAAAATTATGTCAACCCGCTCTTTTTTAAGCTCCAATAGCCTGAATAATGAATCTGGTTAAGGCGTATGATGAAAAAATAACTACCAAACCTAAAGCTGCCCACATTAAAATATTTTTTCCTTTAGTGACGCTTTGTTCATTACCAGAGGCTGTCATCCAAATAACGCCACCATAAATAAACATCACTAAAGCCAAGGAACCGACTATTCCTAAAACCGCATTAATAACTTTACCAATCAAAGAAGGTATATCAGAAACTCCTTTTAAGGGGTTGTCTAACTTAACAGTAGCATCAGCAAAATTATAAGATAGTAAGAAAAAGGAGCAAACCAAAGTAAAAGCAAAAAGGGATTTAATAGTTCTAGAAAAAGAAAATTTTAACATAAGTTTTGTATTATTTTTTACTCTCTAATTATAGTATTTTTTAGAAAAAAAATCAAATAAAAAAAGCCCCACGGAGCTATTTTAAAAATGAGCCGAAAACGGGATTTGAACCCGTGACCTTTTCCTTACCATGGAAACGCTCTACCAACTGAGCTATTTCGGCCTAACTTATTCTATTTTATCAATATCTTCGGCCCAATCTGAAATATTATTATTTTGTGGATTAACCTTTTTAATCCTCTCTAAAAACTCAGTAGCCAAATTTTTATCCCTTTTCATTATACATAAATTTAACATTAAATCAAGATAACGGGGGTTGTTGGGATCATTTTCCAGGGCTTTATTCAAACTATTAATAGCTGATGAGATGTCTCCTAATTCTTGATTAATAAGTGCTAAAGAATAATTTAGATTTGAAAAGTCGTTTAGGCTAGCCTTATCAGGAAATAGTTCGGCTAATTTAACAGCGTACAATAAAGTCTGCTTAGCTTCCTGCCATTTTTCTTGCGCTTGATAAACCCTACCTAAATCCGAAAAAGCCATAAAATTTTTATCATCCAAACCAATAATTTCAATTAATTTTTTTTCTGCTTCAATCCAATTTTCCTGATTAATAAAATCTTCCGCTATTGAAAAAGTCATTTTTATTCTCTCTTCACTAGAAACCTCCGACAAAGTCTTTTCCATTTGCTCTTCTTTTTTGCGATCACGCCAATTTTCTAATTTTGTCCAAAAAATATTTGATACCTTATTAAAGAAATCAGAAAATTTCTTAAAAAAATTATTTAAGAAAATAAACTTTCGGCGCATTCGCTCTTTAATAATTTTTTCCTTGATTCGACGCTCTTTTTCTTCTGGTATATTTTCTGCATCTAAAACTGCCAAGGCTGGAAAATGACGAAAAATTATAAAAACAATTACTAAGAAAGCAAAAGCAATAATTAATAAGGGCCAAAGATTATACATATATTAAAAATTAATAGCTATTTTAGAAAAGTCATTGGCTTTTAAACTAGCCCCACCAATAAGTAAACCAGAAACATCTTCTAGCTTACAAAAACTTGAATATTTTTTCAAGTCAACACTACCACCATAAATAACACCCAGTTCACTTGGAGAATTTTTAGCAAAAGTTTCTTTAATGAATTGTCTAATTTTTTTATGCACAGCTACTGCGTCTGACACCTCTACTACTCTGCCTGTTCCAATTGCCCAAACTGGTTCATAGGCAATAACAATTTTTTTATTCTTTAAAGTTTTTATTTCTGAAAAAGCTTCTTTAATTTGACTTGAAATTACCGACCAAGTTTTATTTGCCTCTTTTTCGGCTAAAGTTTCACCCACGCATAAAATTGGAATTATATCGCTATTTTCTAAAACATTTTTCATTTTACTAGCCACTAAAGAATTATCAAAAAATTTCTGTCGTCTTTCACTATGACCAATCAACACATATTTAATAGAAATTTGTTTTAAAGAATCCAAAGCTACCTCCCCTGTAAAAGCCCCTAAAGGAAAAGGCGAAACATCTTGAGCCCCCCAATAAATATTTTTATTCTTAACACTTTTTTTAAGTTCAGCTAGAGACAAGAAATCTGGCAACAACACCACTTCATTAGAATTTTTTTTACCTTTTAAACTTTGCTGTATTTTTTTACCTAAGGAAATAGAATCCTTGTAATTTAAATTCATTTTCCAATTTCCAATAACGAGCTTCTTTGATAAATTCTTCATATATTTATACTAAATATTAAATAATTAATTTTTTTGTTTTTTGGTCCAGGAAATAGTGTTTGAAATTCCCTCTTTAAGAAAAACTTGTGGCTCCCAATTTAGAATATTTTTGGCCTTGAGATTATCTAAGCAACTACGACGCTCCTCACCCAATTTAGCTTCTTGATATTCAACTTTTATTTCTTCTCCTAGAGCCTGAGAAATAGCTGAAACAATATCTAGTAAATTTATTTCTTGCTTAGTAGAAATATTAATTTCACCAACAAAATCAGTCTCCAGGCCAGCCACAAAAGCGCGCACCACATCGTCTACATAAACAAAATCTCTAGTTTGCAGGCCATCGCCATAAATATAGCTAGTCTTTCCCTCTACAGCATTATTTACAAAAATTGCTACGACTCCAGCCTCACCCCCTTTGTATTGACGCGGTCCATAAACATTCGCCAAACGGAAACTTAAATATTTTTGTCCAAAAACTTTATAAAAATAATTTAAATATTTTTCAAAACTCAATTTATTTATTCCATAAGGTGAAACTGGATAGGTGGGAGAAGTTTCAGGTGTGGGAATAATTTCGGGAAAGCCATAGGAAGCCCCACCGGAAGAAGAAAAAAATATTTTTTTAATTTGATGATCATAGCAATTTTGCAAAATATTAATTGAACCCAAAATATTTACTTGGTTATCAAAAGCCATATCCTCAACTGATTTACGAACATCAATTTGAGCTGCCAAATGATAAACATAGTCAAAACTCTCTCTGGCAAAAATCTTACTCAAAGAATCTTTATCACAAATATCAACTTGATAAAAAACAGCTTGGCTATTTAAATATTCTTTTTTACCGCTAGATAAATTATCCAAAACAATCACCTGATGCCCTAGCTCAATTAGTTTATCAACCAAGGTAGAACCAATAAAACCAGCCCCACCACTAACCAATATTTTAGACATAAATAAATAAATTATAATATTAATATGTTTAAATTATACTACAATAAAGTGCCGGCGTAAAGCCCAAAATTCAATAAAAAAGCAAAAAAATAGCTTTGACTTTCATATTAATTTTTGTTATAATTTTAATGGATAGAAGCCAAATAGCTATCATTTTTTGTTTGCTGTCCCAGCTTACATCTAATCAAAAATATTAATAAATAATGATAAAATATGTCAGAAAAAATCAAAAAAAACAATGATTATGGCGCCGATGCCATTACCGTCCTGGAGGGTCTTGATCCGGTTAGAAAAAGACCTGGTATGTACATTGGTTCCACTTCTTCAGCTGGTTTGCATCACTTAATTTGGGAAGTTGTTGATAATAGCGTAGACGAAGCTATGGCTGGTCATGCTACTGAAGTTAGCGTTACCTTATTAAAAAATGGCATGGTCAAAGTTGATGATAATGGACGTGGTATTCCAGTAGAAAGACATAAAATTACTGGACTATCAGCCTTGGAAACAGTATTAACCAAACTTCACGCTGGAGGAAAATTTGGTGGCGGGGGCTACAAGGTTTCTGGTGGCTTGCACGGTGTAGGTGTATCTGTAGTAAATGCTTTAAGTGAATATTTAAAAGCTGAAATTCATCGCGATGGACAAATTTGGGAACAAGAATATAAAATCGGAAAGCCAATCAATAAAATAAAAGCTGTTGGAAAAACCAAAAGAACCGGTACTACTATTATTTTCAAACCTGATGCCACAATTTTTACTGAAACCGAATTCAATTGGGGTAAAATTTTGGATAGATTGCGCCAACAATCATACTTGACTAAAGGAATTACCATGAATGTTTGTGATGAGCGCGAAGAGCATTCTCCCAAAAAATATCGTTTTTACTTTGAAGGCGGAATAAAATCTTACGTTAAATCATTACATCGTCAAAAAAATGTTAAACATGATACTGTTTTTTATGTAGAAAAAGAAATTAATGATTGTAAGATTGAAGTAGCTCTGCAATACAATGATGAATACAACGAAACTTCCCTGCCCTTCGCCAACAACATTTACAATCTTGACGGCGGAACTCATTTGATTGGTTTCAAAACTGCTCTAACCAGAACATTAAACTCATACGCTCGAAGCAAAAATATTTTAAAAGAAAAAGATGAAAACCTAACTGGTGATGATGTCCGCGAAGGCTTAACCGCTATCGTTAGTGTTAAATTACCCAACCCTCAATTTGAAGGACAAACCAAAGGCAAGCTGGGTAATGCTGAAATCAAAACTTACGTTGAACAAATTTTTGGAGAAGCTTTTGCTACTTTTTTGGAAGAAAATCCTAAAGAAGCCGAAAGTATTATTGGAAAATGTTTCTTATCCGCTCAAGCTCGCCTCGCTGCTCGTACTGCCAGGGCTAGTATCTTACGCAAAGGAGCTTTGGAGGGCATGACTCTTCCTGGGAAATTAGCTGATTGTTCCAGTAATAAAGCCGAAGAATGTGAATTATATATAGTAGAGGGAGATTCAGCTGGAGGTAGTGCCAAACAAGGGCGTGACCGAAAATTCCAAGCTATTTTACCACTTAGAGGAAAAATATTAAATGTAGAAAGAGCCCGCCTTGATAAAATGTTAGCCAATATTGAAATAAAGAATTTAGTTATTGCCATGGGAACAAATATTGGCGATCAAATTGATGTTGAAAAATTACGTTATCATCGAATTATTATTATGACTGATGCTGATGTTGATGGTGCTCATATTAGAACCCTGCTTTTAACTTTATTCTTCCGCTATTTCAATCCACTTATAACCAATGGACATATCTACATCGCTCAACCTCCTCTGTATCAAATTAAAAAAGGTTCAGCTGTTAAATATGCCTATAGCGATGAGGAAAAAGTAGCTATCGTTAAAGAATTTGGTGGTTCAGCTGAAGAAGAAGAAATTATTTCTGAAACTGATATTGAAGAAACTGAAAATGAAGAAGAGGTAGGGGAAAAAGCCAAGGCCAAAAGGGCTAATAAATTATTTATTCAAAGATATAAAGGTTTGGGAGAAATGAATCCAGAACAACTTTGGGAAACAACCATGAACCCAAGTTCCAGAATTGTAAAACAAGTTACTATTGAAGATGCTGCCAAAGCTGACACAATTTTTGACATGTTAATGGGTGATGATGTTTCTAAAAGAAAATATTTCATTCAAACTCACGCCAAAAATGTTTCTAACTTAGATATTTAATTTCTTAAATTCAAAAATTATGAGTTTATACTTAATAATTATTACACCTTTTATAGCTGCCGGAATCGCCCAAGCCTCCAAGTCAATTTTTAATCGCAAAAACCCATTTAAGATAAAAGAATTGTGTCGCTTCTCTTATTCTGGTATGCCATCTGGACACAGTGCCTTTGTTTCTTCACTCGCAACAATTATCGGGATTGACCAAGGGTTTAACTCTCCTGTTTTTGCCCTAGCTCTAGCTTTCGCAGTACTGACGATAAATGACGCTTTGAGATTACGACAATACTTGGGCCAGCAAGGAGCAGTCTTAAATGTTTTAATTGAAGATTTAAAAGACGACCAATTTCTTGATGAAAAATATCCAATACTAAAAGAAAGGATTGGACATACAGTTTATGATGTTAGTGTGGGAATCCTTTTAGGAGTTAGTATCGCTTATATCTTATTTTCCTTAGCTAAATAAAAATATAGAATAAAAAAGAACCGGAATAATTAATCTGGTTCTTTTTTT
>CAYYLI010000029.1:0-7801 GCA_964472595.1 uncultured Gammaproteobacteria bacterium
GCTCTTTCAATAATACTAGGAGCTATAAAGTTAGAAACATCTCCAGTTTTGTAAATAGAATAGGCTACTTGTCTCTGAATTAAATTAAGTAATTCATGATACATATTATAGGCTTCCTTCTTATATTCAACTAATGGATCACGTTGACCATAACCGCGAAGACCAATACCACGTCTTAGATAATCAACTGTCTCTAAATGTTCAATCCATAGATTATCAATAGAACGAATAAGAATGCCCTTTTCAATCTCAGAGAAGTTTATTTCTAAACCAGAGAAACCTTCTCGCATCTCATGATACTTGCTTTGAGCTAATTCTTTCAAATAAGAAAGCAAAGAATCACGCAACTCATCCTTCTTCTTATTATCCAATTCAAATTGTAAAATCTTTTTTTCTTCTTCACTATTTAATAAGAAAATTGTTTTAATGGTTTCATAAATTTCTTTCAAATTCCAATCAGCTGTATCCTCAGCTCCGGTATGAAAATTAACTACTTGTTCAATTTCATTATTAACATTTTCCAAAATAATATCAGACAATTTTTTATCTCCCTCACCTTGACCTTCTTTTTGCTTTTTATAAATATCTAAAACTTCTCTTCTCTTTCTGTAAATAGCTTCACGATGTTTATTAATAACATCATCATATTCAACTACATGTTTACGTAAATCAAAGTTATTTCCCTCCACTCTTCTCTGAGCTGATTCAATAGAGTTTGAAACCATCTTGTTTTGAATTGGCATATCTTCTGGAATCTTCATGGCGTTCATAATATTTTTCAATCTATCACCACCAAAAATACGCATCAAATCATCTTCAGCTGAAATATAGAATTGAGAAGAACCGGGATCTCCTTGACGACCAGCACGACCACGTAACTGATTATCAATACGACGAGACTCATGTCTTTCAGTACCGATAACATGAAGACCGCCTAATTCTTTTACCTTAGCCTGTTCTTCTTTGTCAGCCGGATTACCACCTAAAATAATATCAACCCCACGACCAGCCATGTTGGTAGCTACAGTAATAGCCCCCAAACGTCCAGCCTGAGCAATAATTTCCGCTTCTTTAAAGTGATTTTTAGCGTTTAAAACATTAGGATGAAGACCTTCTCGCTCCATCATATCACTTAATACTTCATTATCTTCAATTGATACCGTGCCAATCAAAACTGGTTGTCCTTTAGCATTTCTTTCCTTTACTTCTTTAATAACTGCCATGAACTTTCCTTCTACAGTACGATAGATTAAATCATTAGAATCCTTTCTAACATTAGGTCTATTTGTTGGAATAACTACTGTCTCTAATTTATATATTTTATAGAACTCCTCTGCTTCAGTTAAAGCAGTACCAGTCATACCAGATAATTTTGGATACATTCTAAAATAGTTTTGGAAAGTAATAGTAGCTAGAGTTTGTGATTCACGTTGCACCATTACTCCCTCCTTAGCTTCAATAGCTTGATGAAGTCCTTCACTATAGCGACGACCTGGCATTAAACGTCCGGTAAATTCATCAACGATAATAATTTCTCCTTCTTTTACAACATAATCCTTATCCTTTTTAAACAGCACATGAGCTTTTAAAGCTTGTTCAATATTATGTACATCTTTTACGCCACCAGCTACATAAATATTTTCGACACCTAAAAGTTTTTCCATTTTAGAAATACCAGCTTCTGTTAAAGTAGCAGCTCTCATTTTTTCATCTACATTATAGTCTTCATTTTCTTTTAGTTGACGAACATGCTGAGCAAATTGAGCATAACGATCGCTAGACTCCTCGGCTGGAGCTGAAATGATTAAAGGAGTACGAGCTTCATCAATTAAAATAGAATCAACTTCATCAACTATGGCATAATAGAAATCGCGTTGAGCCATTTGAGAAAGTTCAGAAACCATATTATCTCTTAAGTAATCAAAACCAAATTCATTATTAGTACCATAAGTGATATCACAAGCATAAGCCTCTTTACGAGAAACAACTTTAAATGGTTGCAAACGAGGATCATATTCAGCTTCATTTTTTACATCTGGGTCATAAGAGAAAGCAGTGCTATGAACAATAACACCAGTTGAAAGTCCTAAAGCATGAAAAACTGGCGCCATCCAACCAGCACCAACTTTAGCTAAATAATCATTAACGGTAACTAAATGAGCTCCCTTACCTAGCAAAGCATTCAAATATAGCGGTAAAGTAGCTACCAAAGTTTTTCCTTCACCGGTTTTCATTTCAGCAATTTGACCACGATGTAATACTACACCACCGATCAACTGAACGTCATAATGACGTTGACCGATAACTCGAGCTGAAGCTTCTCTAATATTAGCAAAAGCTTCGGGTAAAATTTCATCTAATATTTTTTGTTGCTCTTCATAAGAATAATTTTTTTCTTCACCTTCAAAAACACCTAAGCGTTTTTTAAACTCAATAGTTTTTTCTTTTAATTCTTCATCACTTTTATTTTTATACTCCTCTTCCAGAGAATTTATTTTATCAACTACTAATTGAATTGAATTAATAATTTTCTGATTGGGGTCACCAAACAACTTATCTAGAAATGACATATATTTTTATTACTTTATAATTAATTATTTCCCTCTTTTTTTGTCAACCTTTTTCTCTTTATACTTTTTAATAGCTAAAACTAAATGATCTTTCACCTTATCAATAGCCTTATTCAAAGTTTTTTCACTTTTTTCAACTCGTAAAATAGTTCCTGGAACAGCTAAATTAACTTCAGCTCGATAAACATTCCCTTTGTTTTGCGCAGTCAAAGAATGCTCTAATTCAATATCGCAATTAGTAACAACTGTATCTCCTAAATATTTTTCTAACATTAAAATTTTCTTTTCTACATACTCTTTAACTTCACCGCTTAATTCAATTTTAGTTGCTTTAATATTGATTTTCATATTTTTATTATTAATTCTAATTAAACAATTTGATAATATCTTTCAGGGTTACCCAGGCTACAAGTGCCATGAGTAAAATAAAGCCCAAATTGTGAAAAATGGCTTCAACTGTTTGCTTAACTGGTTTACCTTTTATTTTCTCAATTAACAAGAATAATAATCTACCTCCATCCAAGGCTGGAAATGGTAAAATATTGATAACGGCTAAATTCAATGACAAAAGAGCGGTAAACTGAATTAAATATATTAGACCCATACGAGCCATTTGTCCAGTCAAGTCAGCAATACCAATGGGACCAGCCACATCTACAGACGCTGATTGGCCAACTATTAAATTTCTAATGAGTTCGTATAAAGAAAATATAATAGCCCAAAGCAAATAGCCGGTCATCTTGATTCCCTCCCAAATAGCCTGGTACCAAGGATACTTGATAACAGCTGTTTGAGAAAAACCAATACCAATTATTTTTTTTCCACCTTCTTCTGTTTTAGGAATGATATTTAAATCCTGAACTTCATTATTGCGAGAAATTTTTAAAATAACTTCTCCTTCAGTTTCAGCAATATATTTTTGCACATCCTCTTCACTTTTTATCTCATTCTCATTAATGCTCAAAATTACATCAGACGCCTTAATTCCGGCCAAGTCGGCTGGATAATCTTTTAGTACTTGAGTAACTTGTATTTTTTCATCACTAACTTTAATGGATTTAGGTAAATTGTTTTTATCAATGGCTTGAGGAAAACCAATCATCAATCCAATAGATATCAATACAGCTGCCAAAACAATGTTCATTATTACACCAGATGATAAAATAACTCCCCTCTTCCAAGATTTTTTAGAAGCAAAGCTATCTGAAGCTTGTTTTTCATCACCATCTTGTCCTTTAATTTTTACAAAACCTCCCAAAGGAATAGCGTTGATAGAATAAATAGTATCAACATTATCTTCTACTTTTTTATTTCCCCAAACTTTTTTCCATTTTCCGTTATCTGATTTATACAAGCCAAAAACTCTAGGCGGAAAACCAAAACCAAATTCCTCTGACCTTACTCCCAATTTTCTAGCAGAAACAAAATGTCCCAACTCATGCACAAAAACTAATAAGGATAAGACGAGTAAAAAAATTATTATTGTTGTTATCATAAAAATTTAAATTATTACATTTCCATTATTTCTTTTTCTTTTTTATCACGAATAGCTTTGATTTCATCATTTAACTTAGTAGTTTCTTCATCCAATTCTTTAACAAAACGAAATTTATCATCTTCACCAAACTCTTTAGCCGAAAAAGCATCTTCAATCGCGCCCTTAACTTCATCGCGCCATTTTCTAGCAGAAATTTTAGCCTTTTCTTGTTTTTCATTCAATTTTTTAACTGATTCTAATCGATTTTCTTCTGTCATTTGGGGAATAGTAATTCTAATTTTATCACCCTCATTAACTACGCCTACACCCAAATTAGCTTCTACTACTGCCTTTTCAATACCTTTGGAAATATTTTTGTCAAAAGGGCTGAGTGTCATACAACGCGCATCAGAAACTGTAATATTAGCTACAGCATTCATTGGGTTTTTAACACCATAGGCTTCCACAAAAATGCCATCGAAAATACTAGGGTTAGCACGACCAACTTTAACATTAGCAATATCTTTTTTGAAAAACTCGATAACATTATTAAAATCTTCCTTTTTGTTTTGAATGTAATTATTCATAATTTTATTTTATTAATTATTATTTATTTAAGTTTTTTAAATGACAAATACATCACTTCTGGAGTTTTGTGATCAATTAATAGATAAGAAGCCGAGCGGGTGCTAGGTAATTTTTTAACTGACCAATTATCTCCATTATCAACTGAACGATAAAAAGATGTATTAGTAACATAAAATAATTCTTTAGCATCTTTAGGATTGATTGCTATAGAATTGATAGTGGAATCACTTTCTGGAGTAAGTAATGATAATCTCACCCAACTCAAGCCCTCATCATAGGAACGTAGAATAACTTTGTCAGTAGCTAGTAATAATGAATTATCAGCTGGTGAGAAAATTAAATCTTTAAAATTAATACCCAAATTAAATTCTTTTAGCGAGCCATTATAGTCAGTCCAATTGGTATTATCAAATTTATTACGATATTCTTCTAATTGCTCCAAACTAGCCCCACCATTGGAATTGAAGCGATAAATACCATTTCTAGTTGTAGCTACAAAAATAGAGCGACTATCTTGAGGATTAATTAAAATCTTTTTCACACTATCACTAAGTCTTTGAATAGCTCTCCAGCTAACACCACCATCCAAGCTACGCATAATATCACCGCGTGAAGTTCCAATAAACACATTTTGTGAATTATAATGATCAACGGCCACGGCTGTTACAAAAACTCCAATATTATTATCATAATAATTTTCTGAAAAAGTGCGACCACAATCAATTGTTTTGTATAGTTTGTTATCCATAGCTACAAAAAATACACATTTATTGTTTTTATCAATTGCCAAATCATTAACAGCTCTTTCTGGCAAAGAATATACCTTAGACCAACCACGAGCAACATTATAGGTATAATATAAGCCATTTTTTTCAGTAGCTAAATACACCGCACCACTATCACTTGGATCCATATACATTTGCGAAATATTGGTATTCATTAAATTTTCCGCACCACTTACTGTTGGGATATATGGCATTTGACGCCAAAGGTCGCCCTTGCTATTAGTTACAAAAACTCCTCCGTCAGTTGAACTGCCGTCCTTGGTTTTAACATTAACCGAGCAAGCTCCTAAAAGCAAAATTGCCGGAATAATCATTAAAATTTGCCATTTTTTTGTGTTTTTCATAGTTTTATAATTATTACGCCAGAACTTTAATTTTTATTGTATTTTTAAGCTCTAACGGTTTATTATTATATAATATTTAAAGATATATAGCAATGTTAAATTATTCTAGATATTGACCGCTAAATACTCCAAAACAGCCTTAAAATTGATATTGGCTTGATGATGCTCCAGGGCGGAATTAATTTGCTTGGCCCAGGTAGAAAGAGTGGAATTGGGATGATTTTTTTGAGCAAATTGCTTGAGCTGGGAAATTATAAACTCATTGCGCACTAAATCATACTGACCACAATTTATTAAAATCAAATCACGCAAAACTGACTGCCAAATTGCTAAAATATCGACCGGAGAAAGGTCTTCGCTTCTCTTGACTACATTTTCAATAATTTTGACTCTTTCGGGAAAATTAGCTGACAAAAATTCTAAGAAAATTTCGGCTAGGTCTTGGTAGTCTTTATATAGTTCTTGTTCTTGCAGAAGTTTGATGGCCGTCATTGGGCAAGAAGCTGACAAACGACTCAAATTTTTAGCCATGGAAGGTGAAACTGAAAAATTTTGTATTAAATTTTCGTAAATCACATCATCTTTGACTGGATAAAAATTTATTAATTGTCCGCGGGATAAAATTGTTTTTGGTAAAAGGTCAGCCTCTCTAACAGTCAAGATAATAATATTTTTTTTAACTGATTCTTCTAAAATTTTAAGTAGGGCGTTAGCGGAGTTTTCATTTAAATACTCAGCATCTTTAACAACAGCAATTTTATAGGAATTGAGAAAGGAGGTAGAGTGCATTTTTTCTATTAAATCCCGCACCTGATCAATGGATATATTTTTTTTGCCCTCTTCCCTTTCAATTACAAAAAAGTCACTGTTAACCTCCAAGAAATTATCAGCTTGAAATAATCCAGGTTTATCTTGAGCAAAAATATTTTTAGCAAAGTTTTTAGCTAAAGCAAATTTACCCAATCCATTGGGGCCAGCAAAAATATAGAAATTAGCTAATTGAGTATTTTTCAGACTTTTATCCAAAAATTCAATAGCCCTATCATTGCCAATATTTATCCAATTATAGTTATACGTATTCATAGTTTTCTATTATCTATTCTACCAAATAAACAGGATAAATACAAACAAAAAATCCCTAAATAATTAGAGATTTTTGAATTGTTTTTTTAATCACGTGATTGGAAAAAATCGCAATGAGCAGTAGCTGGCACCTCACTTTTAGCCTCGGTGCAAAGCCCCTGTCCGTTTTCCCTCTCTTGGAAACTAGTACATTTTTGACATTGACTATTTTCATTATACCAATCTTGAACAAAATCTGCTTCAATTTCATGAGCCATAAATTTTAGATTAATTATAGATAAATGCTATAATTATTTTAATACATTTATAAATATTGTCAAAATCTTAAATTTACTATATAATCAAAGTCTGTTTTTAAAAATTAACAAATATTTATGAAAAAAGTTATATCCATTTATGGATTGCCGGCCTCTGGCAAAACTACTCAAGCTGAGAAATTAAACCAAGAATTTGGCTGGATTCAATTTGGTATGGGTGATAGATTGCGTGCAGAAATCGCTTCCGGCTCAGAATTAGGCCAAGAAATTAATAAATCAGTTTCAGCTGGCGTTTTAATTCCGGACGAACTTATGATTCAAATTGTTCAAAACTTGGGTCCACAAATCAAAGAACACGGCATTATTTTTGATGGCTTCCCTCGAATGTATTCTCAAACTCTTATGACCGAAAAAATATTAGAAGAAATTGGTATGGAGTTTGATAAGTTCTTTCTTCTAAAAGTATCGCCCGAAGAAGCTTTGCGTCGCATTGAAGCTCGTTCTGCTATTAGCGGTAGAGCCGATGATAAAGATGCTGATGCTATTAGAAATAGAATGGATGTTTTTGAAAGAGAATCAAAAATATTAATTGATTATTATCAAAAAATTGGTAAGCTGGTAGAGATTGATGGTGAGTTGAGTATTGATGAAGTTTATGAAGAAATTAAGAAACATTTATAATTACTAAAACAAAATT
>CAYYLI010000030.1:0-7691 GCA_964472595.1 uncultured Gammaproteobacteria bacterium
TCAAAGGGCCATAATTTAAATAATTTTTTACCCCAATAAAAGGAGGAATAAACATAAGAAGCTTGGGTGTTTTCGGAAAGGGCTTGCAACATTTTTTCCAAAGCGTCTTTTTTTAAAATAGCATCAGCATCACAAAAAAACAAAAAATCACCTCGAGCTTTTCTAGCGCCGTGATTACGAGCTGAAGGAGCTCCTTGATTTTTTTGGTTAACAAAAAGATAAGTATTATTTAAATTATTTTTTGTAACAAATCTTTCAAAAACTTTTTCTGTATTATCAGTAGAGCCATCATTAACAATAATGACCTCAATATTTTTATAAGTTTGAGCAGCAATACTTTCTAAAGTTTTATTTAAAGTTTTTTCTCCGTTATAAACCGGAATAATAATTGAGATTAAGGACATACAAATTATTTATTTAAAAAATCAAAAATGTTTTCTACTTGATGTTTCCAATTAAATTTAATCAAGGCTCTTTGTCTTCCCTGTTCACCCAGTTTTTCTCTTCTGTTTTTATCAGCGCACAATTCTATAATAGCTTGAGCAATTTCTTCTTCATTTTCTGGATCAACTAGTAATCCATTAATATTATTTTCAACAGCATCAGGCACGCCACCACTATTTCCAGCAATTACCACTTTCCCGCATAAATTAGCTTCCAAATAAACAATGCCAAAACCTTCAAAATCGCCCGCAATATTTCTGGCCGGCATAACAAATATATCTATCATAGAAAACAAGGACCATTTTTCTTTTTCACTCAACTCTCCAACAAATTTTACCTTATGAAAAAACTTATCACCCAATTCCATCCTGACTAAATCTTTCAAATATTCTTCATCCGGCCCCTTGCCTGCCACTATATACTCCAAATTAATATCTGGATATTTTTGATAAATTAATCTTAAAGCAGAAATAACCTTATCAACCCCCTTGCGTTTAACCAAGCGTCCCAAAGAAAATAACAACAAACTATCATCGAGATTATTATTTTCTCTAATGTTTTCAGCTCGCAATTTACTCTCTTCTCCTTTGTTGAAATCAGAAAAATCTTTAACTCCTGGATTAATTACTTTTATTTTATCTAAAAAATCTAATTTATCTTTTGATAAAAATCGAGCACACATTTTAGCAGTATAGTGATTAGGAATAATTATTTTTTTAGCTCTTTCTAAAATTAAACGAGTGATAAATCTTTTCCAAGGATTTTTAATAGCTAAAGACAAATCCATACCATGAAGAACAACTGAATAATCAATCTTTTTGAACTTACTCAAAATATACATAGCTGAACCAAGCGGTAAGACCTGGCCAATAATAACATGATTAATATTATTTCTATTTATAAAATTATTTAAAGCACTAATAGATTTACGCCACTTTAAAAAACCATGGCGATACATCAATTCATTATTATTATTATTTAAAACAAAAATTTCTCCGGCTTTGGGCCAATAATAAACTAGGTTGGTGTAATAATTAGCTACTCCGCCTTTGAAAGGAAAATATTCAAGTGTGGCTAATAAAAATTTCATAAAATTATTTTTTCTTTTTAAAAGAATTTAAAATATATTGCAGATCAGCCTTTTTAAAACCACCGATCATAAATAAAACAGAAAAATAAACAAGCATTGCCAAAAAGCACAATAAGAAAATATTTATCATTGATTTTAAAAATAGAAGGAACAAGGCCATTAAGGTTGAGGCCAAAGCAATTCTTAAAAAATTTATAAAATTATATCTAAATTTATAATCAATAATTTTACGACATTCTACTATTCCCAAAACAAACATTAAAATATTGGAGGCTAAAACAACAATTGAAGCACCTAAGGCTTGATATTTATTAATTAAAATAATATTCAAAATCACTGAAAAAATTAAAACTAGCAACATATTTCTGGTATTTCTAACCTGCTTGTCGCAAGCGTTAAGAAGCGAACCAATAGGAAAATTAATAAAAACAAAAATTAAAGCCAAGATAGATATTCTTAGCGGCCAAACAGCTTCGGTATAAGAATCTTTAAATATTAAAACTACTTCATTTGATAAAATAAAAATAGCTGTTGAGATTGGAACTGAAATTAATAATAAATAATCCAGAGAACGCCTAAAAGCAATGGCTAACTGCTCCTTATTATTTAGCCAATAATAGCTCATAGCTGGATACAGTGAGGCGATAAAAGCCATGGGTAAAAACTGCAAAGCAAAAATTATCTTAAAAGCAACTTGATAAATTCCAACATAATAATCACCCGAAAAATAGGAAATTAAAACTGAATCTAAATAAGTATATAATCTTTGAAAAATTCCATATAAAGCAAAAGGTAAGCTTAAGACTAATATTTGTTTTATATAAGAAAAATCAAAAGATAAATTCAACGGCATTTTAATCTTATATTTCAAAATAAACCAAGAATAAATAAAATTAAACAAACTAGCAAAAACTAAAGAGGCCATGATAATCCTAATATCAAAACCTAAAAGCAAAAAGGTCCAACCAGTGCTCAAAACTATAACTTGAAAAATAATTGAAGCGATACTTTCAAATTTTAAATTATGAAAACCGCGAGCTGATCCAAAAAAAGTCAAAGTAAAGGAATCTAGTATCATACAAATAGAAGAAATATAAACCAATTGCTTAGTAACAAGATCGTGCGTTCCAGAAATATTAATAAAAATAAAAACTGCTAAAAATGACAAGAACGCCGTGAAAACTTTTAAACCCAAGATATTGGACAATAAACGAGGTGAACGCTCCCCTGTCTTAGCTGTTTCTCTGGTTAAATAATTTACCAAACCTAAATCAATAAAAATAGCAAAAATAGTAGTAAAAGAAATAGCAAAATAATATTTACCTAAATTTTCTGGGCCTAAATTTCTAGCTAAAATAACAAAATAAAAAAAAGAAAGAAATTTCTGAATTATTAAGGCAATGGTTAAATAGGATGTATTTTTAGCAATATTATTTATTTTTTTATTAACAACTTCCATAGATTAGTAAATAGATTAACAATTTTTGATATTTTTTATTCTTTAATAATACCAAATTTTTTAACATAAAGCAAAAATAAAGGGAAAATAAAGAAATAATAAGTCCAAAAGATTAGAAAAATAAATTTATCACAAATTTATCTTAATTTTATAATCATTAAAGCAAAAATGTGCTATAATTAGAGCATATTTTAAATTATTCTTTATAATTAATTTTACTGTCAACAACGCGATTGCTAGCAGTAATAAAAACACATGAAGATACTGATTATTGAGGACGACAAAGATTTAGCCGCCCTGCTAAAAATGTCCCTAAAAAAAGAATTATTTACCGTTGATGTATCCCACAACGGAAAGGAGGGTTTATTTGCCTTTGGCACCAATGTCTATGATCTTTTAGTTATCGACTACAATCTGCCCCTGAAAAATGGTAGAGATTTGGTCAAAGAAATTAGAAGTCAAAATCAAGATATAAAAATAATAATTTTGACTGTCGAAAATGGACAAGCCATCAAAAAAGAATTATTTGACCTCGGGGTTGATGATTTTATTAGTAAACCCTTCGTCTACGAGGAATTTCTTTCACGTGTCAAAGCGGTTCTTCGTCGACCAAGTCTTACCCAAAAAGCTATTTATAAATTAGATGATTTAGTAGTTGATGTTGAAAAACATTTAGTTACCAGAGGTAAAAAAAATATTTATTTAACTTTTAAAGAAATTACTATCTTGGAATTCTTTTTTAAAAACATAAATAAAATAATACCCCGCACGGTATTATTAGAAAATATTTGGGATTTCAATGCCGATCCTTTTTCCAATACTGTAGAATCACACATCTTAAAATTAAGAAAAAAAATAAACCCCAATGGTTTAAAAAAAGAATTAATCCACACCATCAAAGGGCGGGGCTATAAGCTAGGTTTAAAAAAGTGGTAATAAAAATTATATCAATTTAAACCAGCTCAAACTATTTTGAGTTGGTTTGTTTTAGCTTAATTTAACCTTTTTAATATTTTTGATTTTTTCACCTAAAAAGAATTCGCCTAGATTTTTAAACATTTTTTCATCATCCGTGGTATAGAATAAACAATCTCCTTTCTTTTTCTTGGCTAGTCTTACCTCCTCATGACGCAATAAATAATCCTCCAAACTATGGCTAACAATTTTTCCAGGATCAAAAACAACACATTTCTTCCCCATTATTTTTTTTATTTCCTTTAATAAAAAAGGATAATGAGTGCAAGCTAAAACCAAGGCTTGTATTTTTTTGTCCTTCAAAGGACGCAGATATTTTTTTAAAATCATTTTTGTTTCTGGTTTTTTAAGCCAACCTTCTTCAATTAAAGGCACGAGCAAGGGAGTGGCTTGAGAAAATAATTTTATTTTAGGGTTTAGATGCATTATTTCTCTTTCATAAGCCTGGGCCTTGATTGTAGCTCGGGTACCAATAATACCAACTCGAGAAATACTTTTTAAGGAAATAACTTTTTCAGCAATCGGCCTAATAACACCTAAAACTTTTAAATCAGGATATCTAATTGGTAAATATTCTTGCTGAATTTTTCTCAAAGCTTGAGAAGAAGCGGAGTTACAAGCAAAAATAATCAAACGACAACCTTGCGCATATAAAAAATCAACTGCTTTCTGACTATATGAATAAATAGTTTCTGCCGATTTATTACCATAAGGAACATTAGCATTATCACCTAAGTAAATATAATCATACTGCGGTAAATCCTTTAAAAAATGTTTTAAAACTGTCAGGCCACCAACACCTGAATCAAAAACTCCAATCATATTTTATTTTGCTAATTTATAATTTAAAGTAACTTCAATTGTAGTTTCATAAATACCACTACTAACAACTGGAGCTGAGCCTCCACCGCCCATACCAGCATAAGAATAATCATAATATGGAGAAGGGCTAATAGTATTTTCCCACCAACCAGCAAGATCACCCAGAGAAACGCCCATAGCTTCAGATACAGACTTGGCTTTATTTTTAGCATCAGCAATAGCTAATAATCGAGCTTCTTGTTTTAAATTTTCAATATTAGAACTGGAAAATGAAATACCAACAACCTGATTAGCGCCAGCCTTAGCTGACTCAGCAATAACTTGATTTAAAAGAGAAAAATTTTTATCAACCTCAGCTACCTCAATAATTATTTGTTGATTAGCATTATAACCAACTAAATTATTAGCACCATTGGCGTAATCATAAGCTGGATATAATGAATAATTTTGATTTTTTATTTTATCACCTTCAATTCCTAAATTTTTTACAGAGGAAATAATTTTATTAACTCTTTCATTTAAAATTGATAAAGCTTCATCGGCTTTAGCTACCTTATCCACTTGCACACCTAAAGTAATATTAGCAGTGTCCGGTTGATATTTTACCTTGCCCTGTCCAGTGATAGAAACTTGATTATTATTTTGGTTAACAATGCGATCGCGCAAAATAGAAATGCCGATAATTCCGCTTAGGGATAAAATTGCAACCAAGAAAAGAATAAATTTTGTTGTTTTCATATTTTTATTATTAATTAAGATAATTTAAAATTGTTTATAACTAAAACAAATTTGTGGCCTAAAAATTCAGCTGCTTTGCGACACAGGATCATGCGCTCATTGAAAATTTCAAAATACTCCATCACGCCATTAACTTTTGTGTCTATTTTTAATTTTAGAATAATGCTTTTTTTAGCAGAATTAACCTTAAAGCTAGATTCAATAACTGAATAATTAACTCTATCATGAATATCTTCTTTTATATTTTGCGGACTCTTATCTTTAACTCTGTCACGATGCACATCTGATTTATCAGCTAATATTAAAACAGCTCCAATTTTATTAACAATCTCAAACTTATGTTCATCGTGATTGGCAATCGCCTGCATTACTGACAAAACTCCTTCAATGTCTCCAGTTTTATCAATAAAAAACTGAGAAAAAAGCATAGCCCCAGTATAACAATGATCAGTTCTTTGCAAAAAATTACCCATATCATGACAATAACCAGCAATAGCACATAATTCCTGTTCTCTTTCTGGCAAGCCAATATTTTTAGCTAAACTTTTAGCCCTATCAGAAACAACACTAACATGACGAGGGCCATGATCAGTATAGCCTAAAAAATTCAAATACTCTTCTGATTTTTTAATACAATCTTTAACCCCAGGGTTTTCTTTTACCTCTTTCAAAGTCAACATAAATATATTTAAATTAATTTAATGAATAAATAGAATAAGCCAAATAGGTGGCAAAAGACACCCATAAAAAATATGGCCACAAAAGAATAGATGATAATTTATTCTCTTGCCATAAAAGTATTATCAAAATTAAGTTTACCAAATTTAAAACACTCATCTCAATAATTGACCACAAAATTAAACCATGACCAAAAAATAAAAGACTCCAAAGAATATTTAATAAACCGTTTAATATTAAAAAGATGATGATAGTATTAAAACGTAATTCTTTTTTTTCTTTGTTGTGTCGCAAAAATAAAATAATAGAGACAGCACTTAGGACAAAAATAATTGTCCAAACTATACCAATAAAATACCCCGGAGGAGTGAAGCTGGGTAAATTTAATTCTTCATACCAAATCATACCTTTGTCGGTTATACCTCCACCGACAGCTGAGACTAACGCTACTGCTAAAATAGTAATGATATAGCCTATTTTATGCTTCATGCTTTTTTTGATCATATTTTTTGAGTTAATTAAAAGTCCTTATATTATATCATTAAAAAGAAAAAATAAAAAGATACTAAACTACTAAATTATTTATCAGCGCTCCTAAATAATACGAGGCTAGAACAACAACTACAGCAATAGTTAAGTGCTCTAAAATAACCTCCCAAGGAATTTTCTTGTCTTTCTTCCCCACCTTGTAACTTAAAATTATTAAAAGTAACATTCCCCAAATAATAGCTACAATTGTAGAAATGTTTAAATCAAAAAACAGGAATGGGATAATAAAAGTTAGGGCAAAAATCAATTTAGCCAAAAAGGTTACAATAGTAGCCTCCCAAACATGTCGCTGATTATTTCCTTCATTAGATTCTTCTGAAACGTGGATACCCAGGGCATCAGAAAAAGCATCAGCAATAGCAATAATTAAAATACCAGAAATAATAGCTAGCTTAGAGCCAGTGCTGGAGTTTAAACCAACTAGCAAACCTAGAGTTGTAATTACGGCTGAGGTTAAGCCAAAGCTCAAACCCTTTTTAATAGAAGTTTTCATATTTTTTTATTACGCTTTCGAGCGAAGTTAGCAAAGCGATGAGCTTCATCTCTTGCTAAAAGCAAAAAGTTTTTTATTTCTTTAATTTTCTTTTTTTCATTTTCTTTTATACCAAGTGAAAAAACTAATTCATCACCAGAAAATTTAGACAAACCAACAAAATTCTTAAAATTATATTTCTTAAATGTCTTTAATAAAAAATCAATCTGAGGTTTTCCACCATCAATTAAAATTAAATCTGGTGCTGGCCACTCCTTGTGCTCCAAGCGACGAGATAATACTTCTTCCAAAGCCCTCATATCATCACTTAAAAAATCATTCTTAATCTTAAACAAACGATATTCTTTTCTGTCTGGCTCACCATAAGAATTTAAAACCACCATGGAACCATAAGCTTCTTTACCCGATAAATGAGAAATATCATAAGCCTCAATTCTCTGGTA
>CAYYLI010000031.1:0-7350 GCA_964472595.1 uncultured Gammaproteobacteria bacterium
TTTTTAGCTACAACCTTTTTAGCAACTTTCTTTTTTGCTACTGGTTTCTTTTTAGCAACTTTTTTCATATTCAAAAAATTATTTTATTGTTAGAAATAGGAACCGACCAATTCCTATAAAACTCTGATATAATTATAACATAAAAAAAAGAAAACAACAATATAAATTCTATCTAAAAAAAGTTTTTAGAAAAAATTTATTAAGTCAGAAACAAAAATATTATTTTCTTCACAAAAATTTCCGGGCAACTCCAAAACTTTATCAACTGGAACGGATGAGGTATACAAAATTTTTTGTTCATCTTCAGAGAAAGGAAGATTTTTATAAATATCAACTATCCTATTTTCATCAATAAAAACAATATCTAAATTAAAATTCATATCACGCATCACAAAACTTCTTTTCTGTTTATCAGGAAATAAAAAAAGCATTCCCGCAGAAGGCTCTAACTCTTTGCGATAGCTAAGACCTCTATATTGTTCTAGCTCAGAGTCGGCAATTTCAAGATTGATAAACACATTTTTGACCTGAGCTCGACTAAATTTTTCTGCCTTTTTTTTGTTAGCAAAATTAAAAAAAATAAATATTAAAAAAAATATTAAAAAAATAAAAAATATTAACAAAAAAATTTTTCTTTTAATAGGCAGCATATTTATATTTTCTTAAATTCATTTATTAAAATAATTTTACAAACTTTTAATAAAATAAATTCTATTAATCCTGCTTTTCCAAGCGGCGACGAAATATTTTAAATATTTCCATCACTATTAATATTAAAGAGGACAGAGCTAAAAGATATAACCATTCCTTAAAGCTAATAGGCGAAACTTGTAAAACTTTCTGCATAAAAGGAGTAAAAGTGGCAATAATATGTAGCCCTTGAGCAGCTAAAACACCAAAAACTAAAATTAAATTTCTTTTTAAAGATATTTTAAAAGCCGAACTTCTTTCAGAACGACAATTAAACAAGTGCATATTTTGGAATAGAATCATTAACATTAAAACTAAATTTCTAGCATAATTTTCACCTATATTTAAATATTTTAAAGAAACAATCCAAAATGCAAAAACCATCAAACCAATAAATACACCAGAAACCAAGGTTTGATTAATCATTTTTTTATTAAAAATTCCCTCTTGAGGTGAACGGGGCTTTTTCTTCATCACGCCATCTTCACCTGGTTCAAAGGCTAGAGAAATATCTTGAATACCATTAGTCACAACATTAAGCCACAATAATTGAGCAGCAAATAAAGGTAGTGGCATCTTAGTTAAAATAGCTAAAATAAATAAAACAATTTCTGCCATACCGCTAGAGATAACAAAATAGACCACCTTTCTAACATTATCATAAGCAAAGCGACCTTCTTCTACCCCGGAAACAATAGAAGAAAAATTATCATCAACCACAATCATAGTGGCAGTCTCTTTTGTAATATCGGTGCCTGAGCCCATAGCTACACCAATATTAGCTTGTTTTAAAGCCGGGGCATCATTTACCCCATCACCAGTAACAGCTACAAAATGACCCATCTTAACTAAAGTATTAACTATTTTTAATTTTTGCAAAGGAGAAACTCTAGCAAAAACTTTTATACCTTTTATTAATTTTATAAACTCCGGGCTAAGCCCTAAATCAGCTGAGCCTAATTTTTCTCCAGTAATTAAATCCTTCTCTGATTGAGCAATTCCCAACTCTTTAGCAATAAATAAGGCGGTTGCGGGGTGATCTCCAGTTATCATTGCCACCTCGACTCCAGCTTCCCGACATTTTTTGACAGCCTCTTTTGACTCAGCTCGTAAGGGGTCAATAAAACAAACCAAAGATAAAAAGTTTAAATTTTTTATTTTAGTATCAGAAAACTTATTTATATTTAAATTTTTTGTTTCTAAAAAATCCCCTTCAGCCACGGCCAAAACTCGATATCCATGAGAAGCTAATTCAATGCCTTTGGCTTTGATTTTTTTAACATCAGTACTAAGAGAACAAAAATCTAACACTCTATCAACCGAACCCTTGATAGCAATCTTGGCCTCACCCTTTTTATTTAAAAATATTTTAGCCGAATATCTTCTTTCCGATTCGTAAGGTATATCTAATAATATTTCTTTATCCTGTTTAATATTATCAATAGACTTTTGTAATTTGTAGGCAAGCGACAAAAAAGCGATATCCATAGAGTCGCCATAATGCTCCCATTTATTATTTTCCAAATAAAGCGAAGCTTCATTGGACAATACAACCGTCTCAATTGTTTTATCTAAAAGTCCTTGATCTTTTTTGCTTAATTTATCTAAACCTAAAATTTCCCCCTCGCCATTATATCCTTGACCGGAGACTGACAATTCCTGACCTGATGATAAATATATTAATTTGGCTGTTTGTTGATTAACGGTCAGTGTTCCAGTTTTATCACTCGCTATCATTGTACAACTCCCCAAACCCTCAACAGCAGTTAATTTTCGGACGATAACATTTTTTTTAAGCATTCTAGTAGTTGCCACCGACAGCGCAACTGTTAAGGCAACTGGCAGACCTTCGGGAATAGCTGAAACAGCTAAAGCCACCACTAAGAAAAAAGCATTTTTAGGATCAATCCCTTGAGCTATAGAGATAACAGCTAATATTAAACAAAAGAATAAAATGATAACAGATATTTTTTTATTAAAGACCTCCATGCGAACAATTAAGGGCGCTTTGTTTTTACTAGAAGATCCTATTATTTCAGCAATTTTACCAACCTCAGTTTTTAAACCAGTTTCTACTATCACTCCCCAGGCTCGTCCTGAAGAAATTGTAGAACCAGCATAAACCATATTAGAACGATTAGCGACACTGGCTGATTCTTTTATTCTTTCTATATTCTTAGAAATTAATTCTGATTCTCCAGTTAAAAAAGCTTGATCCACCTTAATATTATTTACCTCAAACAACCTAATATCAGCCGGAGCTTTAACACCCGACTCTAAAAAGACTAAATCTCCAATAACCAAATCTTCGGCTAAGACCTCTTTATCAAAACCGTCTCTTTTAACATGGGCTTTTACTTTTAAAAGATTCTGTAAGGTGGCTGCATTTTTTTCTGCCTTATTTTCTTGCCAGGTTCCTAATAAAGAATTTAAAACTATTACAGCAAAAATAAAAATAGAATCAACCGTTTCACCCAAAATCAAAGATATAACCCCAGCAAAAATTAAAATGTAAATTAAAGGACTTAAAAATTGTTTTAAAAAAATAATAAAATAAGTTGGAGCTTTTTTACTAGGAAGTTTATTCAAACCAAACTCTTTTTGTCTAAATAAAATTTCTTCCTGTTTTAGACCTTCGGATCTAGTATCGAGTTTTTTAAAAACATCTTTAATTTCCAAAGAATGCCAAGGAGTGTTTAATAAAAAATTTTGCTCAACTTGTTGTTTCATTTTTTTATATTTAATTTATATTTAATCTATATAAGCTTCTTGTATATATTGCTGAACCATTCTTTCAGTATTAAAATAAGAAGCATTAATAGCAATAGTATGACGCATAGTTTCGCGCCATTTAGTTGGCTCTTTATAATAACGAGGTAAAATTCTTTCGGCTAACCGAAAATATAAACTACTAGCATCTTTTTTATTTAAATCCTTAACATCAAAATGAGATCTTCTAGTTCCAATAGACCAACCAGTTTTTCTATTAATAAAACCTTCAATCCACCAACCGTCTAGAGTGCTAAAATGAGGCACTCCATTGTGAGCGGCTTTCATTCCGCTAGTTCCAGAAGCTTCGTTAGGTGGTAGAGGAGTATTTAACCAAATATCAACCCCAGCTACCATTAACTTAGCCAAATTCATTTCATAACCCTCCAAAAATATTATTTTAATTTTATCCTTATATTTTTCCTTAATTTCATATATATTTTTTATCAACTTCTTGCCATCGAAATCACGTGGGTGAGCCTTGCCAGCATAAATTATTTGAATGGGCCCAACTTCTTCATGAATTTTTAATAATTTTTCAATATCATAAAAAAGAAGGTTGGATCTTTTGTAACCCGTAAAGCGCCGAGCAAAACCAATTGTAAAAACATTTAAATCTAATTTTATTTTTTGTTTTTTATAAATATAATCTATTAATTTCTTTTTTGATTTTTGATGAGCTTCCCAAATCACCGATAAAGGGATACCAAAAACATTACGCAAGGACAAATTAGAATTTCTCCAATTAGGAATATATTTATCATAAACCTTTTTAAATTCATCTGAAGTCCAAGTTTCGGAGTGAACACCATTGGTAATAGCGTGAATAGGAAAATCAGGAAACATTTTTTTAGAAACATCTTTATGACTTAAAGCTACTCCATTAATATATTCACTAAAATATAAAGCTATCCGAGTCATATTAACCTCATTATTGCTAATCAACTTGGGTAAGTCATAAGGAAAATCTAATTGATATTCCTTGAAAAAATCTAAGGGGAAAATATCATGCCCAGCATGAATAGGGGTGTGAGTAGTAAAAACACATTTACTTTGTACTTCTTCAATTTTATCTTGCTTGCTTTTTTTGTTTGAATTTAAAAATAATTCAATAGCCGCTAAAGAACCATGACCCTCGTTAATATGATATTTATTAATATTTCTGTAGCCTAAAGATTTTAACATTTTTACACCAGCTCTACCCAAAATAATTTCCTGCATTAAACGATAATCTTTATCAGCATTATATAGTTGACCGGTTAAATTCAAATATCGAGGTTTATTACCCTTAACCTTAGTGTCTAAAAGATAAACCGGGAGTAAATAACCACTACGTCCTTTAACAAGATACTGCCAAGCACCGACCCTAACCCTGTCTTTCCCGATCCTAACAGAAACTTCATTTTTTACTTTTTTTAATTTTGAAAAATCATAATTAGCTGGCAATTCTAATTGTTCGCCTGTTTTTGAGATTTTTTGCTTAAAATATCCTTGATCATTTAAAAGAGTTATGCCCACCATTGGTACTCGCAAGTCAGCCGCTGACTTTAAAGTATCCCCCGCTAAAACCCCCAAACCACCAGCATAAGTTTTTATATCGGTTTCTAGGGCTATTTCCATACTTAAATAAGCAATTTTACCTTGTTCAACTTTTACCATAATTTATATAATTAAATTTATTTAAAAACTAAATAATAATTCTAGCGTCTAAAATTTTTACACCTTGTCCTTTCGGAAAAACTATTAAAGGGTTAATATCTATTTCTTTTATCTCCGGAAAATCTCTAAGTAACTGAGCAAAACGCAAAACACATTCCACAATAGCCTCCTTATCAAGTTCGGCTTGGCCACGAGCACCATCTAAAATTTGTTTTGACTTTAGAGAGTCTATCATTTTATAAACATCAGTTGGGCTCAAGGGGTTAATACCAAAAACCACATCCTTTATAATCTCGACATAAATACCACCTAAACCTAACATCAAGGCATGCCCTAAACTAGGATCCTTAACACTCCCCACTATCATCTCCAAACCAGCTTGGCTAATCATTTCCACTATTAAAACTCCTTCGATTTTAGCTGTGGGACATTTACGAGAAACATTTTTTATTATTTCATCAAATTTATTCCCTACTTCTCCAATCTTAACATTTAACATGATTCCACCACAGTCGCTTTTGTGTAAAATATCAGGTGAAACTATTTTTAAAACTACATCCCGGCCGATTTCCTTAGCAATTTTTTCCGCTTCTTCTCTATTTTTAGCTACATGACTAACCAAAATCGGCAAATTATATGCTTGTAAAATTTCCAAAGCTGAAGCTTCTGGAAAAGAATTAATATCTTTAGCTCTGGCTTGAGAAAAAATTTTAGTCACTAAATCTTTTTTAACATCTTTAAATTCTTTTATCTTTTCTCTTTTAATTTTTGTATTTTGATAAAAATTTTCCAAAGCAGACAAAGCTTTAATGGCTGACTCTGGATAGGAATAAGTAGCAATCTTGTGATTTTTTAAAATATCTAAACCAGGACGCACCATTTCTTCACCCATAAAAACAACTGCCATCGTTTTTTTATACTTTTTGTAATTTGAAGAAATTACTTCAGCTGTTTTTTGAATTTCAGTGACTGATTGAGGGGTTAAAATTATAACAACAGAATCTACATTTTTATCGCTCAAAACATGTTTTAGTGAAATGTCAAAACGATCAGATAAAGCATCACCTAAAACATCCACTGGGTTATTAACACTAGCTGATTCTGGCAAATATTTTTTTAAACTTTTTTTAGTATTATCACTTAACTTCGCTAACTCCAAATTGTTTTCTAAAATTGAATCCACCGCCAAAACTCCTGGGCCTCCAGCATTAGTAATCACTGCCACTCTTTTAGCACTTTGTATTTTGTTGTTAGAAAATATTTTAGAATAATCAAATAGTTCTTCAGTGTTGTTAGCTCTAATAATTCCCGCTTGACGAAATAGGGCGTTATAAATAGCGTCATTACCAGCTAAAGCTCCAGTATGAGAAGCACTAGCAGAAGCCCCGGCCAAAGTCTTACCCGATTTTAACACTACAACTGGGATAGGTTTAGAACTGTTTCGCATATCTGTCACCATTTTTATTATTCTCTCTGAATCAGATAGCTGTTCAACATACATAGCTATAACCTTAGTGTTTAAGTCTTTTTTACAATATTCCATAATATCCACTTCATCTAAAACAGCTTTGTTCCCAATACTAACAAATTTAGAAAAACCAATTCCCATATTAGTTGCCGAATCTAAAATAGCAGTGCATAAAGCACCACTTTGAGAAACAAAAGCAACATCACCTGGCTTAGCAGAAAAAACAGCGAAAGAAGCATTTAGATTTATAAGAGGATTAATAACTCCTAAACAATTTGGTCCAATTAAAGCAATATCATTTTTTAAACAAATTTCTCTAATTTTATTTTCGCTATCAATATTACCAATTTCTTTAAAACCAGCTGAAATAATAATAACCCCCTTTATACCAAGTTTAGCAGCGCTTTCTAAAATATTTAAAACAATTGCCGCTGGCACAACTATAATTACTAAATCTATTTTAGCAGAAATATTTTCTAAACTGGGAAAACATTGTAGTCCTAATAATTTTTCTACTTTGGGATTAACTGGATAAATTTTACCAGAAAAACCGTTTATTAAATTTTTTAAAATATCATTTCCAATACTTCCTTCTTTGGTAGAGGCCCCAACAACGGCCACTGATTTTGGTTTAAACACAAAATCTAAATTTGGCATAAATTTATACTTATTTTATTTTATTTAATTTGTGTTTATATTATACCATAAAATCTGTCTACATAAAATAAAAAATGAGCCCAAAAGCTCATCTTTATCAAAGGGGT
>CAYYLI010000032.1:0-7245 GCA_964472595.1 uncultured Gammaproteobacteria bacterium
TAGCTATCCTCATTGTTGGCGTTGTGATACTCCGCTTATCAACTATGCAACTTCATCTTGGTTTGTGGCTATTACTAAAATTAAAGAACAATTATTAAAATCAGCGGAAAATATCAATTGGTCACCAGCGCATATTAAGAATGGTCGTTTTGGTAATTGGTTGGAAGGGGCTCGTGATTGGTCAATTTCTCGTCAAAGATTTTGGGCTAGTGCTATCCCAGTTTGGGAGTGTGAGTGCGGTGAAAGAAAGGTTGTCGGCAGCGTAAAAGAGTTAGAAGAACTAAGTGGAGAAAAAATTAATGATATCCATAAAGATGTAGTTGATAATATTCATTTTGCTTGTCCTAAATGCTCTGGTCAAATGACAAGAATTCCTGATGTTTTGGATTGTTGGTTTGAAAGTGGCTCCATGCCATATGCCCAACATCACTATCCTTTTGAGAATAAAGAAAAAGTTGAAAAGAATTTCCCAGCTGAGTTTATTGCTGAAGGCGTTGATCAAACTAGAGCTTGGTTCTATTATCTTCATGCTATTTCTGGTGGAATAAAGAGCAGTCATGCTTTTAAAAATGTTATAGTTAATGGAATAGTATTAGCTGAAGATGGCAAAAAAATGTCAAAGAAGCTGAAAAATTATCCTGACCCAATGTTAGTAATGGAAAAATATGGAGCTGATGCTTTGCGTGCTTATATCTTATCTTCACCGGTGGTCTTAGCTGAAAATTTAAATTTCTCAGAAAAAGGGGTAGAAGAATCACTGCGAAAAAATATTATGTTGCTCAATAACATATATAATTTTTATCAGATGTATGTAAGTGATTTAAATGAAGCTGATTTTTCTAAATATTTAAGTAGTTCTAATATTTTAGATAAATGGATTTTGTTTAAGATTAATGGATTGGTAAAAGAAGTTGAGGAGGCAATGTTATCATATAATTTAAATCGGGCTATGCGTCCTATTACCGAATTTATTGATGAGTTTTCTACTTGGTATTTGCGTCGTAGTCGAGAAAGATTAAAAGGGGATGATGCTTTGGATAAGGTTTTAGCTTTATCAACTATGCGTTTTATCTTTATCACTTTAAGCAAGGTTACAGCTCCTTTTATGCCATTTATAGCAGAAGATTTATGGCAAAAAGTTTTGGGGTATAATTTCTCCGATCAAAACAAGAGTGTTCATTTAGAAGCTTGGCCAGAAGTTTTAGATTTATCAAGCAATCAAGAAGTATTGGATAAGATGAGTGAAGTACGAAGAGTAGTTGAATTAGGTTTAGCAGAAAGAGATAAGCTTGGTATTAAAGTTAGACAAATTCTAAATTCAGCCAAAGTTTATGGAAAAGATTTAAAGATATTAAATCAAACTGATTATTTATCCTTGATAGTTGATGAGTTAAATGTAAAGACCGTTGAAATTTTAAGTTCAGAGGATGATTTAAAAGTAGAATTAGATGCTCTGATTACTCCAGAATTAAAACTAGAAGGTGGAAAAAGAGAGTTAGTTCGCTTTATCAATTTAATGAGAAAAGATTTAAATCTTTCAATTAATGATATGGCTCAAGTAACTATCGATTCCAGCGATGACTTTATTAAAGAAATAGTTGATAAATTTGGGAATGATATTAAAAAAGAAACTCTAAGTTCAGAGATTATCTTTTCTAATATCTTGGAAGAGAATGGCAAGAAGATAAAGATAGATGATAAAGAGCTTTTAATTGCAGTGGGGAAATAAAGATTGATTTTTCACTATATTTTTGCTATAATAATCAAGTTAATAATTAACTTATAAAATTTATGTCTACAGCTTTATGGATAGTTTTGGCCATTGTGGTGGTCTTAATTATCGCTATTATTTCTATGTATAATGGCCTTATTCGTTTAAAAAACAGAGTAGAAGAGGCCTGGAGCGATATTGATGTTCAACTTAAAAGACGCTATGATTTGATTCCAAATTTAGTAGAAACCGTGAAGGGGTACGCTGAACATGAAAAAGAAACTTTAGAAAATGTTATCAAGGCCAGAAATGAAGCTATGGCCATGCAAAATAGCTCCGATGTGGCTGGCAAGTTGCAAGCTGAAAATACTTTGTCTTCAACTTTAAAATCAATTTTTGCTTTGAGCGAAAGTTATCCTGATTTGAAAGCTAACCAAAACTTTTTGGAATTACAAAGAGAGCTATCTGATACCGAAAATAAAATTCAGGCCTCTCGTCGTTTCTATAATGGTAATGTTCGCGATTTTAATACCAAGGTCCAAGTTTTTCCAACTAATATTATTGCTAAAAAATTAGGATTTTCTGCTAAGAGTTTTTTCGAAATTGAAGAAGTGGCGCAAAGAGAAAATATTAAAGTTGAATTTTAATTTTTAATTTATTTTTATGAATCAAGTAGACTCTTTGAGTGTTGGTTTAATTCCGAGTAATGAGATTGCTAGTGCTGGTGGGGGAACAATTTCTCTCTGGCCGATACTGGGTCTCATTGTGGTGGCTGGAACCGTAATCCTAATTGTTTATAAGAAATTTTTTGAATAAATATTAAGATAAAAATTACCTTGGCTAACGTCAAGGTAATTTAAGGTAAAACAAATATGACTTTATATAATTACAGTGATAGTAATAAAAGAAAAACCTGGTTTTTATTTTCCGCTTTTCTAATTTTTACCATACTAATAGCTTATGTTTTTAGCGTAGCTTTTAACAATTCTAATATTTTGTATATCGTTGTTGCTTTTAGTATTTTTTCTTCATTTATTTCCTATTGGTTTAGTGATAAAATTGTTTTAGGTATGAGTAAGGCTCACAAATTAGAATTTGAAGATAATAAGGAATTGTATCGTTTGGTAGAAAATTTATGTATTAGTGTTGGTCTGCCTTTACCTCAAATATATATTATTGACGATGCCGCGCCTAATGCTTTTGCTACTGGACGCAATCCGCAAAATGCTGTTATTGCTGTTACTACTGGACTGCTTAATAAATTGGATAGAAGTGAGTTGGAAGGAGTAATTGCTCATGAATTGTCTCATATAAAGAACTATGATATCCTATTAGCGACCATCACTACTATTCTAGTGGGCATGATTGTGTTGCTAGCTGATTGGTTTAGACATTTTGCTTTTTATGGTCAAATGGGGAAATCAAATAATGATAATAATAATGGCGGTGGAGCGGTTCGTGTTGTAATTATTGTTGTAGCTATAGTTTTGTCTATCTTGGCTCCAATTTTTGCCTATATGATGCAATTTGCTATCTCCCGCAAGAGAGAGTTTTTAGCTGATTCTGACGGAGCTTTGATTACCCGTTATCCAGAGGGTTTGGCTAGGGCTTTGGAAAAAATTTCGACTGATCCTAATGAAATGAAGAGTGCTAATTCGGCTACAGCTCATTTGTATATTAGCTCACCCTTTAGAGAAAAGAAAAAATTATTTGCTAAAGCTTTTATGACCCACCCGCCAGTAGAGGAGAGACTAAAAGCTTTGCGTGGAATGAAAATATAATTTAATAATTAAATATAAAAAAATGGATTCAAAAATTATTGTAACGATTGGACCAAAATCAGAAGATTTTGCGACCTTAAAAGCTATGATAGAAAATGGAGTCGACATTATTCGCTTAAATTTTTCTCATGCTAACTATGAACAATATGATCGCGTTAAACAAAATTTGGACACGATTAATAAGGAATTGGGAACGGAGGTAAAAATATTATTTGATCTTCAGGGGCCAAGAATTAGAGTAGGAAAATTAGAGCACGAAGTTTTAATGACTGAGGGCGAGGTTTATACCTTTATGCATAATAAGGGTAGTGTTGATAATATGGAAATACCGATTGATGATTTAGATTTAATTAATGATTTGAAGGTTGGCGATCCTTTCTATATTGATAGTGGAAAATTGGAATTAAGAATAACCGAAATTGATTTATTGGGGCATAAATTTTTAGCTAAGGTTGAAAGAGGTGGTTTGCTTTTTTCTCGCAAAGGGATCAATGTTCCAAAAACTGTTTTAAATCGTGATATTTTAACACCTAAAGATTTATTAGATATTGAGTTTGCTAAAAAAGTTAAACCAGATTTTATTGCGGCTTCTTTTGTACAAAATGCGGAAGATATTTTGAAAATAAAAAGAAAGGTCAAGGACGAAAATATTAAAATAGTATCAAAGATTGAGAGAGGAGTTGCTTTGGAAAATATTGATAGCATTATCCAGGCTTCAGATTGTATTATGATTGCTCGAGGTGATTTGGGTATTGAGATTCCTTTGGAAGATTTGCCGATCGTTCAAAAAAACTTGATTCGTCATGCTCATTGGCATAATAAACCGGCGATTGTGGCTACTCAAATGATGACCTCTATGATTGATCACTACCGACCAACTAGAGCTGAAGTTTCTGACGTAGCCAATGCTATTTTTGATAGTGCTGATGCTTTAATGCTATCTGATGAAACTGCTGCTGGCTCTTTCCCAGTTGAGACTGTTTCTATAATGAATAGAATTATAAATAGAACTAACCAATATTTCCGTCATCGCAATTATTTTGAAGATGCTGAAATTATTTATAAGAAATAATTAATAAATTTTTAATCCATGTCTTCTAAAATAGAATTATTAGCTCCGGCTGGAAATTTTTTGAAGATGCAGACTGCCTTAGCTCACGGAGCTGATGCGGTCTATTTGGGTATTCCAGATTTTTCTTTGCGTGTTAGAATCAATGATTTCAATTTGAAAACATTAAAAGAGGCGGTGGAATATGTGCATGAGCAAAAGAAAAAAGTTTATATTACAATAAATATTTTTGCGCATAATCATCATTTGGAAAAATTGCCCGCTTATTTAAAGGAATTAAATAAAATAAAACCTGATGCTTTTATTATTTCTGATCCGGGAATTTTAAGTCTAGTAAAAAAGTATTGTCCCAAAATTGAAATTCATTTATCAACTCAAGCCAATTGCACCAATTATGAATCAGCTAAGTTTTGGTATCAGCAGGGAATAAAGAGAATAATTTTAGGTCGGGAAACAAGCTTGGAAGAAATAAAAAAAATTCATAAAGCTTGTCCAAAAGTTGATTTAGAATATTTTGTTCACGGAGCAATGTGTATGTCCTATTCGGGCCGTTGCTTCCTGTCTAAAGATTTTGTCGGTCGTAGTGCTAATTTGGGTGATTGCGTGCAACCTTGTCGCTGGGAGTATGATGTTTTTATTAAAGCCAAGGGGCATAGCGAAGAGTTGGAGTTAGTGCAAGAACAACATGGTTCTTATCTTTTAAATTCTAAAGATTTGTGTTTGATTAAAAGCATACCAGAATTAATAAAGGCTGGGGTGACTAGTTTTAAAATCGAGGGTCGAGCTAAAAGTGTCTATTATCTAGCTAATATCGTTGGTATGTATAAAAAAGCCTTGTTAGATACAAAAAAGATAAGTTTTTTATACAAAGAATTAATGGAAAAAATTACTCATCGAGGCTATACCACTGGTTTTTTGTTGAATAAAAAAGGTGAGCAGAATGTAGAAAACTCTCATTTTCTTCCAGCCTGGGAATTTTGTGGTCAGGTTTTGGAGAGCAAGGCTGTCAAAAAAGGCGATAAATATTTGAACGAAATAAAAGTTAAAGTTCACAATACCATGAAGGCGGGGGATGAAATAGAGATAGTTTTGCCAAAATATGATATAATTAAATTGAAGTTAAAAAAGATGTTGGATGGTAAAAAGAGGGAGGAAGTTTTGGATGTTCATGGTGGTGGTGGCGGACAGGAAGTGATTTTGGAAATTTTAGATAAATTAAAAATCCCAGAATTATCAGTTCTTAGAAGAAAAATTTAAATATATGATTTCATATTTAAAAGGAAAAGTTTCTTATAAATTAAAGGGCAAGGTAATTATTGAAGTAAACAATATTGGTTACTCAGTTTTTGTTAGTGAGGGGTTTTTTAATGATTTAAAAATTGATACTGAGGTTCAAATTTTTACCTTTCAAAATGTTAAAGAAGATGCCCTAGATTTATATGGTTTTAAAACTTTAGAAGAGTTAGAATTTTTTGAATTACTTATTTCTATTTCTGGCGTTGGTCCAAAATCTGCTTTGTCAGTTCTGGCCGTGGCTCAATTATCAGATATCAAAGAGTCAATTGTTCGGGGTGATTCTGGTCTTTTGACTAAGGTCTCTGGAATCGGAAAAAAGATTGCTGAAAGGGTGGTTTTGGAGTTAAAAGATAAATTATTGAAAATTGGCGGTGGCTACGATTTGTCTAGTAGTAGTTTTTCAGCCGATGAAATAGATGCTTTAATAGCCTTGGGCTATAGTGTGGTTGAAGCTCGAGATGCCTTAAATCAAGTAGGGAAGGATGTAGTTGATAGTGCTGAAAAAATCCGCCAGGCCTTGAAAAAGTTGTCAAAGTAGTTGACATAAACCATATATTGTGATATAATCCCTAGTTATATAATTAAATTAAAACTATGCCAAATTTCGAACAAAACCCCAATTTTCTCAAACAAAAATATAATCTCCATAATACTCCTGAAGTAAAGTCAGCTAGTGTTAGAAGTGAGATAAGAAGTAGAGAAAAAATATCCCAAAAACCAAGTGAACAAATTCAGAACTATTTGAATAGATTTCAAGAAATACTAAATAGAGAAAATGAAGGTGATAGAGAAATGGGAATAAATGCTCTAAAGAAAATAATGCATGATAAATTTGTTATTAAAGAAGAAAATTTTCCAGAATCATATTTTGTAAATCAACAAAGATTAGCCAGAGAACAAGGTCATGGTGATATTGAAATAGGGGAAGTACAAAGAAGTCAAATGAAGGAAGTAGTAATTACTGATCAAAAAGGTTCTCTAGATAATTGGATAGACTATCTTTCATCCAACGATGCTATGTATCCAGATTGGTTAAAATACTACACCTTTAGAAGTGTTACTCAATTAGGTAAATATGATAAAGAGAAAAAAGAGTTTTCTAAAAGAACTAAAGAAACAACCGAAGTATTTCCTGACATCAATAGAGAAGCCCTAGCCTATGTTTTAGATGGACTACAAAAGAAATATACCAGCCAAAATAATCAAGCAGAAATATTAGATTTAAAGAAAAAAGAAATAGACGAAGATAATACTTTAACTCCAGAAGAAAAAGAAGATAGAAAAAAAGAACAAGAAGATTTTAATAACTTCCTTCAAGGAGAAAACTTTGCCAAGCTCTATGCTTTTGCTATTGATAAAGTAACTCCAGCTTCCAAAGAAAGATTAGA
>CAYYLI010000033.1:0-7088 GCA_964472595.1 uncultured Gammaproteobacteria bacterium
CTAAAAATCAATTTATTACAGACAACTTTATCATAATTTATTTTGAAAGTCAAAGAAGGCGCATCATCTTGTTATAAAACTCAAGATTATTTAAAGTGGCTAGTTTTTGGCCATATGATTCATTAACTTTAAAAAGATGATAGAGAAAAGCCCAAGAATTATCCTGTAATTCTCTTAGATCAGAGTTGGGGTTAATGGCTTTAAGATTAGAAGAAAGAACGGCTTTCTTAATAGTTGTTTCTTGATAGAAATTCTGATTACTAATTTTTTTTATTCCTTTTTTAAATTGATATAATTTTCCGTGACGCCCTTCCCTAGTTGGGATAACACAATCAAACATATTCCAACCCATTTTTTGACAACGATAAATATCAGCGGGAGTTCCAATACCTAAAGCAAATTTCATTTTGTCATCCGGAATTAATTTAGCAGTATAGTCTAAAATATCAAACAAAAAATTTCCTTGTTCATCTACAGGACGAGCACCAAAGCCATAACCAGCAAAAGGAATTTTTTCTCCTAGAAATTCAGAGTTAGATATTTCTTCTAAACCATCAAGACATCTCTTTCTTAATTCCCGGCTAATACCTCCTTGGATAACTGCCACTAACTTTGGTCTATTATTTTCTTTTAATTTTCTTTTTTTAATTTGTCTAATATATTCCTGATGACATCTTTTGGCCCAAGCAATTGTTCTATCAACTGCCTTGGCTATTTTTCTTTCATCAAAACCGTAAGGGGGACAATCATCTAAACAAACAATAATATCGGTTCCTAAATCAAATTGGATTTGAATAGATTTTTCAGGTGTAATTTCATGTTTAGAACCATCAATAGGTGATTTAAATATAGCCCCATTATCAGTTATTTTTCCCAGTGCCCCATTTTTATGAATTAAAGAAAAAATTTGAAAACCACCACTATCAGAAAGTAGTGGCCCATCCCAATTCATAAATTTATGAATACCGCCAGCTTTTTTAATAACCTTAACTCCTGGTTGTAAGTACAAATGAAAAGTATTAACTACTAAAGCCTTAACTCCGGCCTTCTTTAATTCTTGAGGACTACAAAGCTTAATAAAGCCACGAGTAGCATCCGGCATAAAGAAAGGAGTGCTTAAATTACCATGCGCTGTTTTTATATTTAAATTCGCCATAAATTATTTTACTCGACCATCATTGTTATAGGCAGCGATGGAATCATCTTCTAGCTTACTAGTTTTTACATCAGTTTCTTTGTAAATAGTGGCATTAGTTTCAGTGTCACTAGCTTCTAACTTAGAGCCAGATGATAAGATAATTATTTTATTATACTCAGCTTCAGTTGGAATAACACTAACATCAAAACTAATATCAACTTGATTTACACCCAAAGGCCAACGAGAAATATTAAAAACAACTTTATTGGAGTTATCATCAAAATTTAAATTTCCAGCGCTAACTTTATAACTATTATTCCAAATAACATAAGCTGGCAAATTTAATTCAACTTTCAAATCACGAATTTCATGCAAGGTGTTTTTTAATGTCCAATAATATCTAAAAGTTGTCTTCTCGCCTACCACTGGTGGTAAGGGACCAGAACCAACCGGAATATTATCCTCATCAAAATATAAAACTTTTTCATCAATTGAAAGGTCACTATTTAAACGATTAATAATAATATTACTACGATTATCGCTCAAGCGATCAGCATCTTCTTTAAACTCCTCAATGTTACCAATACTGAACTGAGCGTAAGATTTTATTTCTTTTTTCTGTGAATAGGCTATTCTCTTGGCATCACTAACAGCTAAAGAAAATCTAATTTCTCCACTTTGGCCTGGGCCCAATTCTTTCAAATCAGAAATTTCCGAATAAGACCAACTAATTGTTTTACGACTGATCTTACCTCTATTTTCATCTGCTAAAGAATTCATATCCACAAAATCACTTTCCAAAACAGCCATAATAACCAAATCCTTCATCTTCTTATCGCCCTTATTAGAATATTTAATAACATAATTTAATCTATCACCAAAATTTACCGGGAAATCTTCGTTTGAATCATTAACACTTAAACTCAAGTGTAAATCACTTTTAATAACATCCAAAACATTTTTCTTTTCCAAAAAGACAAACTCCTTTCCGCTCTCATCCACATACTTCAAACCCCAAGACAAAATTTGCTCTTCCTCCTTTTTTTCATTAGCTTTATATCTAAAATTAAACTTTAAATCTTGAGATTCGGCGGGATTAATTTTAAAAGTTTTGGCATCAAGCTTTTCTATTATTTTATTTTTTATAGCCTCTTCATTATCTTTTTCATTATACGACAGAGCAATACTTTCCGAATTATTAAAAAATATTTGGAAATTAGAAATTTTATCTTTAGGAAAATTAGAGATTTTAATTTCCAAAGGATATTCCTCTCCCACTAAAACGGTAGAAGAAAAAATATCTTCTTTTTGGAAAGGAATATTAGAAACGGCTAAACTAAAAAATGAATCCTTGGTAAAAACAGAATTCAAACCTTTGATGCCATATCTACTTTTAACTGATAATAAATTATTGAGACCCTCTTGATTAATAATTTTTCCCCGCACTTTAATAATCCCAGAAATCTTTGGTCCAATTTCTGATATCTGCCAATATTTATTATCTCTATAATTATCAACTGAATAAACCTCGGCTACAATAAAATTTTCTGGATAATTTAATTCTAAATTAACATCACTCAAGGTATAATTACTATTATTTTTATAAGCAATTTCATATATGAAATCCTCACCTAAAACCACTTTACTAGGAGCTGAAATTTGCATTTCTAAAACTGAAGAAGCGTCCTTATTATTTTGGATATAAGAATAAACTGAATAAGCAATAAAACCCAAAATAGAAAAAGCGATTACATAATATAAAAAACCTAACAAGAAAGGTCGCTTCTTTTTAATCTTAATAGTTTTAAAATCTGGCAAAGCGCCATCATCACTATAAATTTCCATCAAATCTTGGTGCACCTCTTCGGATGACAAACGACGACGAGAAGAATTTTCCTTGATTGTTTGTTTTTTTTGATTAGATAAAGAAATATTTTCAGCTTCTTCAATCTTATGTTTTACAAAAACCAAATCCTCTCCCCCCTCATTTTCTCCTAAGAAAATATCTTGCTCTTTATTTTTTTTACTTAATAGTTTTTTCATATTATTTGTAAAAATTCTCGACTGAATTTTATATATTAATTTTTATTATTCAAAAATAATGGCGCTATACTTATCAGCGTTCAAAACTCCTTGATAGCCAACTTTAGAATGCTGAACTTTAGCTTCGTTGGGATAAGTCCAAACAATTGACCAAGGCAAATCAGAATTAAAAGAAAATTCCATATTAGCCTCCAAGGCCCCGGCCTGCTTTTGCCAAAGTAAAGAGTACTTTGGAGTTTTTTCTTGTGGGAATAATTTTTGCCACCAATTTTTTTCCGCCTCATCAGCAAATAAAGTATAGAAATTATAAGGTAATTTGTATTCAATTTCTATTATTTCTGACTGACCAGGATCAATCATGGTCCAATTAGCAAAAACTGTTTTATTGCTCTCTTGATAAATTTTGGTTTGACTCAAAGAATCAAGCTCATACCGATTTTCACTCTGCTCTAAAATTTCATTTTTTTCAGAACTAGCTTCCGCTTCTTTAAAATATTTGGCGTCTGGTTGAGAAAACCCTTGAGCAGAAATCAAAGTACTACCTAGAGGAACATAGACCCGAAGCCAATTAACATTTCTAACCCCTGAAAATAAATCTCCTTTAGTACCTAGATGTTTTTTATTAATAGTAATCTTATTAATAATACTACCATCACTTTTAATATCTACCTTCAGCTTATAATCATTTTTTATATAATAACTAGTTTTACCACCAGCAATATTAGTATCAACCAATAATAAATAGTCCAAAGGAGCATCCTTCAGCTCCCCTGCCCAAGATCTAGCCTCAACTTCTTTTTGCAAATCCTTATTACTAAAATATAATAAAATATTTTTTCGTGACAAATTATTTTCTAATATTTTTAAAGAAGCTAATAATTTATCGCGATTAAAATCATTCATAAAATTATGCATGATTTTATCCATTAAATCTCCAATAATTTTTTTGGGTTCATTTCTAGCAAATATTTCTGTAGAGCTAGCTGTGCTACTGGAGACAACTTCGCTAGAAGTAGCTAACATTTTAGCCAAAGAATCAACATCAACTCTATCTAAAATATCAGTTTTTAATTCCTTATCTTTGAAAATTTCTGGCTGGCCAATAACTTCAACAATTTCCTGAATAACATCATAAAAATTATTAGCATCAACCACTACGCCATATTTTTCACTCAAATCTATAGGACCGCTCACCTCTAAAATATCGCGTAAAACATCTGGGGTTAGAGAAATAACGCCGTCCACACTTGGCCCACCACTTTTTTCTAAAAACCACATCAAATTACGAGACGACATTCTCCAATCAGGCCACCAATTAGCATCCCAAAAATACCAATTAGCCTTTACTAAATGTAAGGGTTGAGGTGATTCTATCAGAGCTCTCATTCCGCCCTCGGTATCATAAGAACCACCAGCCGGAACTTCAATATTTTTTATCTTGCCTTTTTTTAAATCGATTAAAGCATAAGAGCCAATAAAACCACCCGAAGCTCTAAGCTCAGCGTTGTTTTGAAACACAATTAAATATTTTTTGTCAGTTTTAACTCCCAAAAAATCTTCCAAGGCTGGAATCATATCAATAAAATCATCCATGTTTTTTTCCAAGACCTTGGCTGTTTTTTTCAAGTCATTAAATTGTTGGCGATATTCTTCTGGCAAAGATTTTTCATTAATCTTATTTAAATATTTATTTGCCTTCTTAAAATCATTTAAAGATCTTTTACTATAGTTATTAAAAGCAGAAAAATCGCTAGCACTTTTATCATCAGTTAGAGAATTTAATAGTGCATCAATAGCCAGGCTCAAATTATTTCCCGCTCCCGCTAAATATACTCCTATTTTAGCCACCTTTTTTGATTCCGAGGCTAAGCGCAACTCCTTATTATCAGACAGTGAGGCAAGTAATAATACGAACTCATCAATTTTTTGCAACTCTGTATTAAGCGACAAAAAACTCTGCCCAGCTTGTAAAAAGTTTTGTTGAGCTTGGGCCAAATCCAAGGAACCAAAATTATTGGAAGCCGAAACAAAACCCTCAACTCCGGAAAAAGAATATTCTATCAAACTTTTTTTCATCTTTTCGTCAGTAGCCAGGCGATAATATGAATATAACTTAAAAGGAATAATTAAAATTAACAGAAATAAAACAAAATATAAAATAGCTCGGCCCTTTTTAGGATAATTCAAACGGCCTCTACTAGAAAAATATTTTTTTGAGCCAAAACGCCAAAAACTGGTTTGGGGTCTCTTAAAAAAATATTTAAAAGAAAAGATTTTAAAAAACTTTTTTAAACTCTGCAAAAGTTTCTTGGATCGTTTTTTGCTAGGTTTTAAATTGGCTAAATATTCTTTAGGGATTATAGAATTATTATTTTTCTTCTCTGTTGATTTTTTTGTGCCCCAAGAAAAAAGACTCTTCTTATTTTTCATTTCACTACGCCACTGCCCTTCTTCTTTTCTATGATTATTTTCCGCAAAATTTTCCGTAGCTGGAAAAAAATAATTTTCCCTTTTATTTTCTTTTAATTCTGGACGCAAATCAAGCACAAAACCAGAGTTTTGCTTATCAGCTGATATTTTTATTTTATGTTTTTTTATATTCATACAAATTGTTGCAAATATATTTTCCAGGTTTGAAAAGCACAATCCCACCAAGAATATTTCTTACATTGACTTAGGCCTAGGTTTATCATTTTTTCACGCAAATCATTATCTTTAATTAATATTTGAGATTTATTTATAAAATCAGATTTGTCTCTAGGGTCAAAATACAAAGCTGAATCGCCTAAAATTTCTGGCATACTGCTAGTATTGGAACTCAAAACTGGACAAGACTTGGCCATGGCTTCTAGCGGTGGTAAACCAAAGCCCTCATACAAAGAAGGAAAAACGTAAATTAGAGCTTTTTGATATAACACTTCCAATTTATCATCAGGAACGTAACCAGCAAAAATAATTGGATTAACAGCAAAACCAGAGCTCAAATTATCAGAAATCTCTTTTAATTTTTTATAAAAATAATCCTCCTTACCTACTAAAACCAAACGTAAATTATTGTCTTGCTTATATAATTCAAAAAAGTTTTCTATTAAAAAATCTAAATTTTTGTGCGGATAAGCATTGCCCACATACAATAAAAAAGGATTATTAATATTATAATATTTTAAAACTTCATTTTCATTTAATTTGGCCACAAACAAAGAATCACGCCCCTTGGCTAAGTTGGCTACACCCTCATAAGTCACCTCTATTTTCTCGCTCTTAGTTTTAAATTGTTCAATGATGTCATTTTTAGTAAAATTGGAAACGGTAATTATTTTAGCTGATTTTTTTAAAGCTCTTTTAATTATCATCTTATAAAAGAAATCTTTTAAATTATACATCAAGGGACTAAGAGTTGTGGCCCGAACTGTTTTAAATTTGGTAAGTATTAAATCATGAATGGTTACAACAAATTTACTCGGCACAAAAAAAGGAACATTAAAATGAGGAAAATGCATCAAGTCTAAATTGTAACGCCAGATATAAAAAGGAAAAATTAATTGCTCTTTTAAAGTATACCAACGAACATCAAGCACAACTTTTTTTACATTTTTATAATCATCAATTAAAAGCTCGTCAAAATTTTCTCGACGCAAAAAAATAACATACTCATTTTCCCTGTCCATTTTTAAAACATTATCTACAATCTCTTGCACATAACGACCAAGGCCCTTTCCAATAGGGCCATAAAATCGGGCATCAATGCCTATTCTTTTGTTTAGAGCTTGTTTCATTGCACTTATTTTTCTTATTTTTTGATACGAGAGTAGTCTTGCGCTAAAAGATCATCCTTCAAAGAATCCATATCGGAAACTGAATCATCCACCGCCAAATTTGCTGGTGGTTTATATTTTTTAGCTGTAGT
>CAYYLI010000034.1:0-6954 GCA_964472595.1 uncultured Gammaproteobacteria bacterium
TATAACAAAAGAGCCTTAACGGCTCTTTAAAATATTTTTAAATTTTAAATAAAATTATTTTAAGGCATTATAAAAATATAGAACATCCGAATCAGAAAAAGCTTTATTATATATACAAACATCATCAATTGGATTATTAAATCTAGTATTAGTTCCATTAGGTTTGTTAGCAACTTGAAAAGCGTATGAATTATTCAGATTAATTACATCAGCAGTTGTTTGCGTTGTTTTTAAAACACCATTTACATATAATTTATTTGTCAAACCACTTCTAGTAACAACTATATTATTCCAACCGTCATTTAAAGTATTACTAGACATATTCACATAGAAATTCACCGCATCATTAATAGCTTGAAATCTAATAATATTTGTAGCTGTGCTTTGGGTCAAAATTCCCCAAGTAAATAATGATGCTGAAGTTGTTAAGCCTTTTCCTATTATACCACTCCAAGGGCCAAGATAAACCCAGGGTGATTTTATCCAAACAGAGATAGTATAATCGTTGGTACCAAAATCTAAAGCACTATTATCACCAAAATCAACATAACCATTATTGCCATCTGATAAAAAAGAGCTATTAGCATTACCCGCTCTATCTTCTGAAAAAGAAACATTATATCCAGTTCCAATCATTGCTGTTTTTGAATAATCTACAAAATTATTATTAAGTTTTAGCCAAGTTATTAAATTATTACTACCAAAATCGTCACACTCTACTCTTTCAATACCATTAGGTGTAGCGCTTTTAAAACCAACAGTATAATCACCGACTACATTATTTAAACAAAATTTTATACTATATGTTTCACCATCGGATTCATAAATATATGACTTACTGTAATCACCACAATCACCTTCTGATGTTTGAGGTGCAACTGGAATTTTTTCTAAATATACATTTGAACCAGTAGCCAATCTCGTTCCCCACTCGGCTGTAGTTGGATAAGTCTTGTAATCATTATAATACATGCGCAAAGCAGTTTGTATTTGTTTAACATCAGCCAATCTTTTGGTATCACGAGAATTAGCTCGATTATTATTCAAAGTGACAATGGAAGAAACTGCTAAAATTGAAATAACAGATATCGCTACCAATATTTCAACTAAAGTAAAAGCTTTTTTCATTTTAATTTTTTATTTGATAAGATTAATTTTAATTATTTTTTACCCTTCTTCAGCTGTTCAATAAAAGCTGAGACTTCGCTTTGATAAGAAGGATCGATTTCTAGTAACATATTAGCTGTCTTTTCAGCCATAGCTAAATCTCCAGACTCATAATATATCAAAGCCATTTTGGAAATTAAACTTGGATCACTAGATTGATAAGGTAAAAGTATCTTGTAAACATCCAATAATTTATTTAATTCTTTATCTTCGTAATAGCGATATTCTATTCCGGCTAAAAAATCTTTCCAATTTAATAAGGTTAGGCCATTTTTTTCAGCACAAGAACTTAAATTTTCGGTAAAAGAATTATGATCTTTTTGTAAAAAATAATAATGAGCCATTTGGCAATAAGCATCAGGCATTTTTGGATTTAAGTCCAAAGCTTTTTTCATATCAGCTAAAGCTTTTTCGTTTTCAGCAAAATTCAACAAAATATTAGAGCGACTCAAATACAATGGAACTCTTCCCGGACTACTTTCAATAGCTCTATCTAGAAGTAATAATGATAAATTAGCATACTCAGAAGCCTTAGCTGAATCTTTTTCCACTTCAATAGCGAAGCGAGCAGCAAAGTCATAAACTTTAGACAGACGCATCAACATCAAACTATCATATTGATTATATGAAAGATTTTTTTCACCCACAGCTATCAACATTTCTACTGTCTTCTTAGCTTCTGCCTGATCTTTGTGCTTTAAAATTTGACTAGACTTATCCAAAGCTAAATTAACAAAAGATTCGCGCGCATCTCTCTCAAGCCCACTATTAAAAGCAAAAACAGCTTCATATTTTTCATTAGCTTCCACAATTCCAACACCAGAGGCCATAGCATAAGCTTTGATAGTTTTTTCAATCATACTCATAGCTGATATATTTTTGCTAATAGAAAAAATAATTAGAATAAAAATAATAATTACTCCGGTATTTTTTAGCCATTCTAATTTTCTATTATCTTTACTATCCAAGCTTACATTATCTGAAGCAGTTAAACTTTTAACACTTCTTTCTATAAAATACATATAAGCCAAGAAGGAAAAGAAGTATAAATAAGTAGCAAAAGAATCAAAAACAGCTAGATTTTGGACAAAATAGGCTACTAGTAATCCTAAAAGCAAGGATAACTCAATCTGCCCAATCCTGTTATCAGCTGAAATCTCGGTTCTCTTTCGATAAGCTAAAATTAAAAACCAAATAACAAAAACAAAAATAGAAAGATAGGCTAATAATCCAATAATTCCGGTGGTAGTTAAAATATCAATCACGGTATTGTGCGCTCTATCAAAATAGGTAGCACCTCTATCGTAGTCATAAAATTTAGCTGAAAAATATTTATCAAAAATTAAGGCATAATTTCCGTGACCAACACCAAAAATCATAGATACAGGATTATCAGCTAAATATTTAAAAGCTGATTGGTATGAAATCAAACGAGTATTTAAAGTTGTATTTTGACTGGAAAAATCACGCAAAGATTTGCCCAAATAAGTATTATCAAAAACTGGATTAGATCTCAAAGCAAATAAGGCAACAACTGCAACTACAAAAAGAGCTAGAGATGAAATACCAATAACCTTAAGTTTTTTATTTTTGGAACTAATTACAAAAACCAAGAGACTTGTTAAGATACCCAATATTAAACCGGCCTGGGAACCAGAAATATCAGCTTTAATAAAACCAACAAAAGCCAAGACAATTCCTAGTCCGTACAAAATTTTTGTCCACCAAGCTGGGCTTTTCAATAAATACATAAATTGCAAGAAAAGTGCAAAAAGCATCATCGCTGCTACATAGGCTCTATTACCGATAGTAGAGTCAGGGTTGTGCTTAATCAGAGCATAAAGAGCGACCAATAAGGCAGAGGAAATTAAAATATTAAACAAAAGCTTGAAATCTTGCTTACTTTTAAAAACAGAAATAGTAATAATGTAAAAAATAAAGAAATGAAGTAAGTGAAAAAAGCCCAGCATTCTTTCAATGTCCCCCCAAAAACTCAAATTAAAATCAACCGAAACAAATAATGAAATAATGACGGTTATAAAGTAGGCCAAAACAGCAAAAGAAATATGAGATTTTTTAGGTGAATATTTTGGATATTGAATTAGAAATATAATATACACCGCCAGTAGCACCTCCATTAGAATATTAAAGGGTAATTGCTTGGAGGTAATAAAAGGAAATAAAAAAGAAGAGAAAACAAAAAGCAACATTACAAAAGAAGCTAATATTCCTCCCTTGAGAATGGTTAAATAAGATTTGTCTGACATAGTTTGATTTTAATTAATTAATTGTTATAATAATAGTATATTAAAATAACTAAATAAATATGTTAAGTAACAACCTAAAAAAAGCATTTTTGCTAATAGTTGACGCTTTTGTGCTATTTTTATCCCTTTATATCTCTTTGAATCTGCGCTATTTTACTAATCCAGAAAATATCATGTGGGATAAGCACGTCAAACTATTTATACCAATTTTTTTAATTTGGTTGCTGGTTTTCTATATCAATAGTTTATACGATTTTCGCAAATTTATCAACCAAGGAAAACTAATCGCTAATGTCAACCGTAGCATTTTGCTTTCATTTTTAGTTAGCATCGTATTCTTGTATTTAATACCAAATGGTGAATTAAGCCCCAAAACTAACCTAATTATATTTTCCGTTGTCTTTTATGTATTTTTTCTAATCTGGCGCTTAGCCTTTACCATTCTAAATCATAAATACTTACCTAGCACCAATATTGGAATTATTGGGTATAATGAAATTATTCGCCAAAGCATTAAATTAATCAGAGATAATACTCAATTGGGGTATAATATTAAATTTTTAGTGAGCGAAAAAAATCATGTCATGATTGAGGTGGCCGAACATTACAATTTAAATTTAATTGATGATGTTAACCAATTATCTAGAGCGGTTAAAGATTATAAAATAAATGTTTTAGTGTTGGAAAAAAACATTAATGAAATGAAAGAACTACAAAAGACTCTTTTTAACCTTCTACCAACTGGAGTAAACTACTGCACTCTAAGTAAGTTTTATGAACAAATTAGTGGTCAAATTCCTTTGGACATTTTAAGCAAGGGTTGGTTTTTAGAAAACCTTAACTTAGCTAATAAAAAAGCCTTTGAAAGAATTAAAAGACTGTATGACGTTTTTTTTGCTAGTATTTTTTTAATAATTGCCTCCCCTTTCTGTTTAATTATTGCCATAATGGTAAGACTTAGTGGCAAGGGTCCAATTATTTTTAAACAAACCAGAGTTGGTCAAAATTCTAAAAAATTTAAGTTCTATAAATTCCGTACTATGAAAACTGAGGGTAATAATTTCTCTCCGACCACAGAAAAAGACTCTAGAATTACCAAAATTGGTGATTTCTTGCGCAAGAGTCGTTTAGATGAGATTCCACAACTGTGGAACGTTTTAAAAGGCGATATGAGCTTTGTCGGACCACGTCCAGAGCGACCTGAGCTTATCAAAGACCTAGCCTCCAATATCCCCTTCTATAACATTAGACATTTAGTGAAGCCAGGAATTACTGGTTGGGATCAAATCTCAGGTGAATATCATTCCCCCTCCATTAAAGACACCTACAAAAAACTACAATACGATTTATACTACTTAAAAAATAGATCTATCTCACTCGACATCAGCATTATCTTAAAGACTATTAAGACTGCTTTAATGAGAGAAGGACGATAATAATAACAACATATGAAAAAAGCATTAATTACTGGCATTACTGGCCAAGACGGATCATACCTAACTGAACTACTCTTAGAAAAAGGTTATGAGGTTCATGGAATAATTAGAAGATCGTCTTCTTTTAACACTGGAAGAATCGACCATCTATACAATAATCCTGATATTTTAAACAAAACATTATTTCTTCATTATGGAGATTTAAGTGACTCTAGTAGTATTTCCCGTTTGATTGAAAAAATTAAACCAGATGAAATATATAATCTTGGAGCTCAAAGTCATGTTAAGGTTAGTTTTGAAATCCCAGAATATACCTGTGATACTACCGGTCTTGGAACACTAAGAATATTAGATGCTATCAAAGAATCCGGAATTAAAACTAAATTCTATCAAGCTTCATCTTCAGAAATGTTTGGTCTAGTCCAAGAAGTTCCTCAAAAAGAAACAACCCCCTTCTATCCTCGCTCCCCTTATGGCTGTGCTAAACTTTTTGCCTATTGGATAACTAAAAATTATCGTGAAAGCTATAATATCTTTGCTTGTAATGGAATACTATTTAATCATGAATCGCCTCGAAGAGGAAATACTTTTGTTACCAAAAAAATAACTAGAGAATTAGTTAAAATAAAGCTAGGATTAAGTGATAAGCTATACTTAGGTAATTTAGAGGCTAAAAGAGATTGGGGTTATACCAAAGACTATGTCTATGGTATGTACCTTATGATGCAAGCTGAAAAACCAGATGATTATGTTCTAGCCACTAATGAAACACATAGTGTTAGAGAATTTGTTGAACTAAGCTGTAAGCACCTAGGAATTGACTTAGAGTGGCAAGGAGAAGGAGTAAATGAAAAAGGAATTGATAAAGGAACAAATAAGGTAATTATTGAAATAAGTCCTAGATATTTTAGACCAGCTGAAGTTGATCTCCTTATCGGTGACTATTCTAAAGCAAAGACAGAATTAGGTTGGGAGCCCAAGGTTAAGTTTGAAGAATTGGTTAAAATAATGATTGAAGCTGACATGGAACAAGAAAAAAAGAATTTACAAAATTAATATGATGGAAAAAAATAGTAAAATATTAGTGTTAGGTGCTAGTGGTTTAGTTGGTAGCTCCATGATACGACAATTAAACAAGCAAGGATATCAAAATATTCTCTCCCCTAGTAGTAAAGAACTAGATCTAACAAACAAAGAAGCAGTTGATGATTATTTTAAAAATCAAAAACCAGATTTTGTTTTTATGCTAGCCGGACTAGTTGGTGGAATACTAGGCAATGCTAAAAGACCAGCTGACTTCCTTTATATTAACTCCGTAATGATATTAAATATCTTAGAAGCAATAAAAAACTTTTCCCCTCACACTAAAATATTATACACTGGATCAACTTGTATATATCCGAAAGAAAATCCTCAACCCATAAACGAAGATAGATTTATGTCTGGTAAATTGGAAGAAACAAATAAGGGCTATGCGGTAGCTAAGGGATTGGGCGTGGTAGCTTGTGAATTATACAAAAAACAATACAACATCAAAACCATTGCTGTTATGCCAACTAATATGTATGGACCAAATGATACCTATGATTTAGAAAATGGCCACATGATACCTTCAATTATAAAGAAGTTCGTAGAAGCTAAAAAGAATAATACCCCATTAACTTTTTGGGGTACTGGCGATCCAAGACGAGAAGCTCTTTTTGTTGATGACACTACTGATGCTTGTATTTACCTTATGAATAATTATGATGGCGATGAGATAATAAATATCGGTACTGGTTTTGATTACTCCATTAAAGAATTTATCAGCATCTTAGAAGAAGTGACTAATTACCACGGAGAAATAACTTGGGATACAAGCAAACCAGATGGAACTATGGAGAAAAGAACTGATATTACAAGACTCAAAAATATTATGCCTAGCTTCTCACCTAGATCCTTTAAAGATGGACTTAAGGAAACCCTAAAAGCTGATTTTGGGATTGAGGTTTAGATATTTGAGATAAGTTGTTATATAAAAAGAAAAAACCACCTCGAAAGAAGTGGTTTTTTTTGAATGAAAAAAGTTTACTTTTAATCTTTTT
>CAYYLI010000035.1:0-3164 GCA_964472595.1 uncultured Gammaproteobacteria bacterium
TTGTATAGCCGGGAAAAATTTCCTGTTTATTCTAAAAAAATGGCAGAAGACATTGCTTTAAATATTAATACTATTTCAAATTTATTTAATCTAGGATTAGAAGAAGTTCTAGATGAATATTTTTTTGAAATCTGTGATTTAATAGTCTATAAATGTGAAAGACATGGTGGTATGCCTATTGCTGGTTATGACTATGAAGTACTTGTAACCTTCAACTAAAAATTTATTGATCATGGAAAGAATTAGAAAAAGAAGAAATTTCCTTTTGTGGGCTTTACTCATTTTTTGTATTCCCACTATCATTATCATTGCCTTTTTAGGGAGAGATACGGTGAACAAAAAGGATGTTGCTTTAAAAGAAGTGATTGAATCTTTAAAGATTAATGAAACCTATGTTGTCTCTAATGAAGATCATCAATATTTGATTGATAGACTTTCTTGTGCAGATGATAGAGGATTTAAACGAAGTATTTTGTTTGCTGGTGTGTCGTATAATGTTAATGTAAAAGATAGTTTGTATATCTTGAGCAACATTTTTAAACCACTAAATGACAAACATACTCTGTATGTTGTAAAAAAGAAATTTGTGAACTCAACAACCCTTTTATTTATTACAAAAAAAGAAGGGTTGTTGAAAAAACAATAAATCCTAAAAGCCTTTCCAAAACCGGAAGGGCTTTTTTATTTGTTATTATTAAATAAAATGATATAATCTTTATATAATTATTATTATAAATTTATGTTAAAGAAAAAGAAATTAAAGATAGCTATTATCTCTAAACTATGGGAAGAAACTAGTCCTGATTCTCGTGGTGGTACTGGTTCTTCGGTTGGCTATTTAGTTAATGGGTTAGTAGAAAGAGGACATCATGTCACTCTCTTTGCTACTGGAGATTCTAAAACCAAAGCCCAAGAATTAGTGGCGGTCAGAAAAGAGCCATATTTTTCTTCGTATTCTGAGGTCCATGAATATGAAAATATTGCTTCAGCTTTTGAGAGAGCTAAAGACTTTGATATTATTCATTGTGCAGTTGAACAAAAAAGTGTCATTTTTGCTGATTTGGTGAAAACACCATCAATTCACTCTATTCGTTATGGAGAATTTTTTGAACATGAAATTAATTTGTTAAAGAAGTATAAGCATCTAAATTATGTTGCTATTTCAAAATACATGAAGAAGATGTTATCTTTTTTAAACTGGCAAGGGGTTATATACAACGGTATTGATGTTAACTCATTTATTAGAGAAGAAAAATCAAATAATTATTTATTATTTTTAGCTCGTATTAGTCCGCAAAAAGGAGTTGATATTGCTATTAAAGTAGCTAAAAAATTAAAGGTAAAGTTAGTAATAGCTGGAAGAGTATCAGAGGCTGATAGGGAATGGCTTGATAAAAACTTCTATCCATATATTGATGGCAAACAAATTATTTATTTAGGAGAAGTTTTAGGACAAGAAAAAAAGAAACTACTTGCTTCTGCCTATTGCTTAATTCAACCTAATAGAATAGTTGAAGCTTTTGGTAATAGTCTTGTTGAAGCTCAAGCCTCAGGTGTCCCGGTAGTTGCTTTTAATAAAGGGGCAATAGCAGAGGTGATAGCTCATGGCAAAACTGGTTATGTAGTTGAAACATTTAAAGAAATGTTAGAAGCAGTAAAAATGGTGAAGAAGATAAAGAAAGAAGACTGTTATACTAGAGCTTTAAAGAACTTCTCAGTTGATAAAATGGTTGATTCTTATGAAGAATTATACCACAAAATTATTGGTAAAAAGAAATGAAAAAATATGACATTGGTATAATTGGTGCCGGCCCAGCTGGAATGATGGCTGCCTTAAAAGCTTCGTCACTAGGAGCTTCGGTTGTAATACTGGAAAAGAATTCTTCTGCTGGTATAAAGCTACTAATGTCGGGTGGTGGGAGATGTAATATCACTAACACTGCTTCTCAAAGGGATATGGTTAAAATGATAGGGAAGAATGGTATTTGGTTTTTGTCAGCTTTGAGTCGCTTCTCTTCAATTGATATGATTGCTTTTTTAAAAGATTTAGGAATACAAACTAAGGTCGAGGATAATGGACGAGTTTTTCCTGTAAGCGATTCAGCTAAAGAAGTTTTGCAAGTTCTTTTAGATAATTTAAAGAAGAATAAGGTTGATATTATGTATAAGTCTCCGGTCAAAAAACTATTAATTGAAAATAATTTAGTTTCAGCTATTGTTTTAGAAAATAATGAAAAAGTTGAGATAAAAACAGTAATTATTGCTACTGGAGGCAAGTCATATCCCTCAACTGGATCCACTGGAGAGGCATATAATTGGCTCTCAAAGGCTGGTCATAGTATTTCTGATATTTATCCCGCTTTAAGCCAAATAATTGTTAAAAACAGGGTGGGGGGCTTAGAGGGCTTAAGCTTAAAAGATATTTCACTAACTCTTTTTGGTGGTGGGAAAAAGATAGCTATAGAGACGGGTGATTTGCTGTTTACCAAGGAAGGACTTAGCGGTCCCAGTGCCTTAAATTTAAGTCGTAGCATAAAAGGAGAGAGGGGCTTAGAAGTGAGTCTTGATTTATTCCCTCAGGAAAGCAAAGAAGAATTAGAGAAAAGAATAAAAAATATTTTTTCTAGTAATTTAAAGGTTAGTATAAAAAACTCTTTAGGATTATTATTACCTAAAAGAATTGTTTCCTTTATTCTTTTATCTTTAAAAATAGAGGAAAAGAAAAAAACAGGGGAGATAAACAAAAAAGAATTTTTGTCATTACTTAATTATTTAAAAGATATAAGGTTTAGTATTTTAAATACCCCTGATTTTTCTAAAGCTATGATTACTGTTGGCGGGGTTAATTTAAAAGAAGTAGATGCAAAAACTATGGCCTCTAAAATAATTAAGAATCTTTATTTAGCCGGAGAAATACTAGATTTAGATGCGCCTACCGGTGGCTATAATTTGCAAATAGCTTGGACTAGTGGTTTTGTTGCTGGTGAAAGTGCAAAAAAATCTATTGACTGTTGTTAGTATCAATACTTATATTTTTTGTTGGTATTATGATAGTAATGGCATTGATAAAATAAAAAAAGGGCTCAAAAATGGCCTTTTTCTATAACATTGACAAATATTATTATATATTGTATAATATGTAAGCGTGCCTAGAACATTAACAA
>CAYYLI010000035.1:3264-6758 GCA_964472595.1 uncultured Gammaproteobacteria bacterium
AAAAAAGCCGATTGTGTTTTGCACATCGGCTTATTTTTTTGATAATTTTATAAGAAAAAGTATTATTGAATTTTTATTATTTTTACTGTTGATATTTTCATATTGAAAGTATCGCCAGCAACTTTTCCTTTGGCATTTTTGAAAAAATCTGAATTAGTACTTATAATAGAAATTTTTTTGTCCTCAACAATTATTTGTTTTCCCCCAAAATGTTGACAAATGAAAAATATATTTGATTCCAATTGGCCGGTTGGTGATTTGAAGCTAACATTTAATAAGCTGCCTAGGGAAACAGAGCTATTACTGTTTACTTTAAATTTTCTTAAGTCTTCTAATTGTCTTTCAGTTTCTTCTAGCTTTAATATATTAATTGAGGTGGTGCTGGGAATTAAATTTGAATTTCTAGAGTCATAATTTTCTTCACTTTGGGACTCTATAGCTTCCTTAGCTTCTTCAATTTCTTTTTTGAGCCCAGCTATTTTTTCTTCAATTTTTTTAATTAGTTGTTTTTTGATTAGTTCTTTCATGATAGTCTCCTTTTTTTAATGGTTTATTTGTTCTTATAATAATATTTTTAATGTTCTGGTTTTTGTCTGATTATTATTAACTTTTTTATGTTTTTTGTCAATGTTCTATTATTGGCTATTTTTTTAGTATTGACAATAAAATATTATAGTGATAACATCTTTTATTCAAACAATCAAATTAAATCACAAACTATTAAAATTTTAAAAAAAGGAGGAAAAATGTTGTTCATTAAAAAAAAGAAAAAGGAAGAAGAAAAAAAGTTTAAAAAAGCGGAATTGGGAGAAAGCTGTGTTTTACAGCTAAAAAAGTTTGAGTTTAAAAAAATCGAAGACGCCCACAAAAAATTACACCTGATTATATATGATAACAGGCTTAAAGAAAAATTTTATTTAGGAGAAACGTTGGGAGAATTTATTTTTAAATCTACTGAAATGGGCCTAGCTTATTCTGACGTTTCAGATCAAATGTTATTGGCCTTGGTTCCGGAGTTGTCTAAGTATGAGGGATCTTTTTTTGGTCAAAAAATTATTTTAGATTTTGATGGAAAAAAAGAGGAGCGTTATCCAGTATTTTTTTCGATTTATAGAAAAGATTTTTTTAATAACAAAGAAGTTGAGGCGCACATTACTGGTTTTGCTTACGTTAGTAGAGGCGCTGTTGTAAGTAATAAGATGATTTCAATTCAAAAAAATATTTAATCATGGGAAAATTTATTAATTTTTGCAGAAAAATTTTCTGCTCTAAAGTTGTTGGAAGGGAGTCTGAAGACTTCAAAGAAATCAAAATGAAAAAATCAATTTCTGAAAAAAATAATCATTTTTCTCAGGCAAAAAATTACTCTCAAAGGCTTAAAAATAATAAGCCTCACTCCCGTAGAAAAACATAAAAATAATAGCATAACTATTATTAAAGGATTACTCAAGGTAATCCTTTTTTTATTGCTATAATTTCTGAAATAATCTAGAATAATATTATGTTAAGAAAAAATGATTTACTCAATTGGTTGCTTGCTGGCTCGCCTAGAATTATTCGACGTCGAAGAAAAACTAGTTTAGCCGATAAATTAAAGTATCAGAAGTATAAAACTGAGGCTCGAATTTTGGTTGGCCAAAAATTAGAGAAGTATAATCAAGTATATAATTTTAAATATAATCGAGTTAGTATTAGAGATCAAAAAACTCGTTGGGGCTCTTGTTCTAAAAAAGGGAATTTGAATTTTAATTATAAGATAATTTTTTTGCCCGAAGATTTAGCTGATTATATTATTGTTCATGAATTATGTCATCTTAAAGAATTCAATCACTCTATTCGTTTTTGGTCTTTGGTGGCTCAGGTTTTTCCCAATCATTTAAAATTGAGAGCTCAACTTAGAAAAACTAGGATACATATTAGTTAAAATAAAAACACCCTTGATTAATCACGGGTGTTTTTTTATTAATATTTTTTAATTAGGCCATTTGAAAACTCCGGCTAATAAAGTTTTTTATTTTAATTCTGTTCTTCAAGTTTGGTTCGCGGTAGAACCAAAGATGAGAACCGGCCTTTTTTTTGATAGCAACTCTTTCTCGTAAATTTTCTGTCTCTCCGATATCAGCAATTTTATTTTTGCGATCGGCGATAATGTAAACGCCGGGTTCGCTTTTGAAATTAGCGTTCAAAGGGAATTGTCCTTTGAAAGGAACTCCTCGAAAAATTACTTCTTTATTCATAAATTTGGTATTGGGCTTAACCTTTAAAAGGGAAGTCCAATTTAATTAAATTATTATTTTAAATTTTCTATCTTAATTATATGTTAAATAAAAAAGCTTGTCAAGAGATAAAACTTGTCAAAGCCTGTGGATAACTTTTGACGAAAAACTTGACAAGATGCCAAATATTCCTTATAATTCTAATATAATCAATTAAATCTCAAATATTATGCATGAAGTACAAAAAAACCTTATGATTTTGGCCAATAAAAAAGATCTCTCTGATTTGACATTGAGGGATATTGGCGATGAGGTCGGTCTAGGCCGAGAAAAACCTCAGATTATCAAACATCATTTACAACAATTAGTAAAAAGAGGTTTATTAAAGAATAGGGATGGAAAATATTTTTTAGTTTTAGCCGAAGAGGAAAATAAAAACTCAAATTTGATTTCCTTGCCCATATTAGGTTTAGCCAATTGCGGTGAAGCCTTGTCTTTAGCCGAGGATCAAATCCAGGGGTATCTAAAGGTTTCCCCCAGTATTTTAAAGAAGAAAAAGGATGTTTTTGTAGTAAAAGCTAAAGGAAACTCTATGAACAAAGCTATGATTGGTTCAGATAATATTGATGATGGTGATTATGTTTTGATTGATTCCGAAGCCAAAAATCCAGAAAATGGTGATTATGTTTTATCTATTATTGATGGAGCTGCTAATATTAAAAAATTTAGAAAGGATAAGGAGCGTGGTTTGATTATGTTGATATCAGAATCTAGCTCCAATTATGACCCTATATATATTCATCAAGATGATGCTAGCTCTTATTCCGTTGCTGGAAAAGTGCTCGGTGTGTTAAAAAATTAGTTTTTTATTAATAAAAATAAGAAAAAGAGCCCTAAAATTGACTAAGGGCTCTTTTTTTGATAATATAGTTTTGTAAGATTAGACCAAATAGATGGTTGCTGTATTTGCTTATTTTACTAGCAAATATAGAGGAAAGTCCGGACTCTCAATCGTTGACAGTGGGTAACGCCCACCGTTTTCTCAGGTTTTCTGGGGAGATAGGGAAAGTGCCACAGAGACAATACTACTTCGGAATTTTTGACGAAGGAAAGGTGAAAAGTTGATTGGTGCTAGTTTATTCTAGTTACAATCTTTGCCCTTTGGTGACAAAGGTGCCATGGTAAACCCTGTCAGAGAGCAAGAGCAAACCATATCTTCGGATATGACGAAAAGTAGCTCGCATGAGCTCATTAGTAATAATGAGCCTAGATAAATAA
>CAYYLI010000036.1:0-6716 GCA_964472595.1 uncultured Gammaproteobacteria bacterium
CCTGGTTTAGCTATTATTTTAGTTGGTTCTAGAGACGATTCTAAATTATATATCTCTTTAAAAGAAAAAGCCGCCAAGGAAGTTGGAGTCGATACTAATCTTTATTTAATTGATAAAGATGAAAGCGAGGAAAATATTATTAAAACAATTGAATTTTTAAATCAAGACGAAAGTGTTGATGGAATATTAGTTCAATTACCACTGCCAAGCAATTTTGATACTGACAAAATTATTAAAACAATTAAGCCCGAAAAAGATGTAGATGGTTTTTCTAGCGGTGATAAAAAGAAGTTTTTTTCTCCGGTGGTTTTAGCTTTAAGATATAGTTTAGAAAACTGTAAGCAAAAATTAAAGGGAGAAAAAGCTTTCTTATTCTATAATTCAGAAATTTTTAAAAATGAGATTAAAGATTTTTTAGAACAAGAAGGATTAGAATTTTCTGGAATTAGTGCTAAAGAATTAGCCGAAAAAAATGAAACAGAATTAAGTGAATTATATAATAAGGTAAAGGCTAGTAAAATTGTTGTGTCAGCCATGGGCCAAGCGGAGTTTGTTGATAAGAAATTTTTAAGCGATGGTATGATTTTACTTGATATTGGTATTAGCAAAAAAGATGGAAAGGTTTTAGGTGATATTAAAAGAGAGGACACGGAAAAATTAGAAGGCTATTTTACTCCAGTTCCTGGTGGTATTGGGCCAATGACCGTTGCTTGTTTATTAAAGAATGTTGTTCTATCTTTTCTAAATAAAAAATAAAAAGCATTCTGAAAGAGTATGAAAAAAATAATTTCTGACAATAATTTTGAAAAGTTTTTACTTTATACTGATGCAAATGGTCAAGTAAAGGTTGAAATTTTTTTGAAAAATGAAAATATTTGGCTTACTCAGGAAAAAATAGCCAAGCTTTTTGGCGTTGACAGAAGCGTTGTTACTAAGCATTTAAGAAACATATTTAATGAGGGTGAATTGTTAGAAAATTCAGTATGTGCAAATTTTGCACATACTGCCAGTGATGGCAAATCTTATAAGACGAAGTTTTATAATCTTGATGCTATAATTTCAGTCGGGTATCGCGTAAACAGCTCCACAGCAACTCGTTTTAGAATTTGGGCCACTGAAAAAATAAAAGAATATATTATTAAGGGCTATGTTATGGACGATGAGAGACTTAAAAATCCACATAATATTTTTGGAAAAGATTATTTTGAAGAGCAATTATCTAGAATTAGAGACATCAGATCAAGCGAGCGTCGTTTATATCAAAAAATAACTGATATTTATGCACAATGTAGCATTGATTACTCTGTTGATTCTGATATTACCAAACAATTTTACTCAACCGTCCAAAATAAACTCCATTTTGCTATAACAGGAAAAACAGCAGCCGAAATAATTAATGAAAGAGTTGATAGCGCAAAACCTAACATAGGACTAACTTCATGGAAAAATTATCCCAAGGGAGCTATTAGAGAAAGCGATATTATAGTAGCTAAAAATTATTTAAATGAAAAAGAGTTGGACGGTTTAAATAGAATTGTTACAATGTATCTTGATTATGCTGAAATGCAAGCTAAAAATGGAATAGCTATGTCCATGAAAGATTGGGTAAAAAAATTGGATTTGTTTTTAAAATTTAATGAAAAAGATATTTTGTTAAATTCTGGTAAAATTAGTAATAAAGTAGCCGAATCTTTGGCTATAACAGAATATAAAAAATTTAAAATAAAACAGGACAAAAAATACATTTCTGATTTTGATGAAGAGTTAATTAAAAAGTTAAAAGATATTACAAATAAAAAAAGTTAATAAATTATATAGAATTTAAGATATTTAAAGGGAAAGAGCTATTGCTCTTTTTAATTCATCGTTGTTTATGAAAGATTTGGTAGATATTAAAACTAAAAAAGAACAGGTTAAGGAATTGCTACAAAAATATTATGGCTTTTCCTCTTTTCGTTTAGGACAAGAGAGAGCAATACATAATATTATAGAAGGTAAAGACACTGTAGTTATTATGCCAACTGGTGGTGGTAAATCTTTGATTTTTCAATTGTCGGCTTTAGTTTTAGAGGGGACAACTATTGTAGTTTCTCCGCTTATTGCTTTAATGAAAGATCAAGTTGATTCGTTGCAAAAATTAGGCATTCCAGCAACTTTTATTAACTCTTCGATTTCTTTATCCGAAACCGAAGAACGTTTAGAGCAAATTAAAAATGGTTTTTACAAAATTGTTTATGTCGCTCCAGAAAGATTTTATAACCAATCTTTTTTAGACTCTTTGTCTCAAATTCAGGTGTCTCTTTTTGCTATTGATGAAGCTCACTGTATCAGCCAATGGGGGCATGATTTTCGCCCTAGTTATCTGAGATTAAAAAATGCAGTTGAGTTTTTAAAACATCCAACCGTCGTAGCACTAACTGCCACTGCTACGGTTGAAGTCAAATATGATATTATAAAACAATTAAATTTAAAAAACCCAGAAATGATTGTTACTGGTTTTGCTCGGCCAAATATTCAATTTGGTGTGGTTTCAGCTAACACTGCGCGCAAAGCTGATTTAATTGTTGATGCTATTTTAGGTTCTAATGGAGGATCTGGCATTGTTTATGTTGGAACCAGATCTAAGGCGGATGAAATTTTAGAAAAACTTTTAGAAAACGGAATTGAAGCAGTCGCTTATCACGCCGGTATGGATAGTGATAGTCGTGATTGGGTGCAGGAAAATTTTATGTCGGGCAAAGCTCAGGTGGTGGTGGCAACCAATGCTTTTGGCATGGGAATAAATAAAAAAGATATTCGTTTTGTTATTCATCATGATATGCCAGGAACAATAGAAGCTTATTATCAAGAAGCCGGCCGAGCTGGACGTGATGGTCTACCCAGTTTTTGTTTATTGATGTATTCACCTAGCGATAGATATCTGCGTGAGTTTTTTATTAAAGGCGATAATCCAGAACCGGAATTGGTTATAAAGATATATGAAAAATTATTGGATAAAGAAGATGATTTAAATTCTGGTCATTTTCCCGATGTTTCTAAATCAATACTTATAACCTATTCGGAATTAGCTAAAGAACTGTCAGAAAATGTCCCAGAAATGGCCATCGGAACAGCTTTAAAAATTTTAGAAAAAGATGGTTATCTATCTCGACCTAACGAAAAAAGTGGAAACGCTTTTTTAAAAAGTAAAGTTGATTTCAATACATTGCTTTCTTCTTTGAGCGCTCGCTCCAAGGTTCAAATTGAAGCTTTAAATAAAATTTATGATAAGTTTAAAGAAAAAATAGAAGCGGGTTTTGAGTTTAGTGCGGAAGAGTTGTCTGTTATTATTGGAATAAAAAAAGATTCAATTATGCGACTGATAAAAAATTTATCAGACAAAGATTTATTGGAATATCGGCCACCTTTTAGAGGTACAGAAATTAGAATACTTAAAAGGGTGGAACCAGAAAAATTGAATTTAGACTTTAAGGCAATGGAAGAAAAATTAAGAAGAGCTCAAAATCGTTTGGACGAGATGGAAAATTATGTTTATTATAATGCTTGTCGTCAGGCCTATATTTTACGATACTTTGGTGAAGAAAATGTAAAAAATTGTGGTAAATGCGATACTTGTTTGCGCGGTTTTTCTGATGATGAAACGGCTTGGGATGATGGCTCTAATAAAAATTTCCGTCAGCGTGAATATTTGGTATAATAATATTATGAATAACAAGGCTAAAAAATATCTCTTGCAAACAGTTTCTAGAAATTATGAAAATATTGCTGTTGATTTTGATCAAACTAGACAACGGCCAATGAAACCAATGGTGCACGAGATAGTAAAAAACTTAAATTTTCAAACTGGCTTTAGAGTTTTGGATTTGGGTTGTGGTAATGCTTGTTTTTTGCCAGTTTTAAGTCTTTATCAAAAAGACTTTTTTTATTTGGGCGTTGATGCTAGCTCTAATTTAATTGATTTGGCTAAGAAGAACCAAGGAAATTATTTTAAAGTTTTAAATATTTTAGACTTAGATAAACTTGAGGAAAAAGATTTTAATATTATTTTTTCTTGGGCAGTACTTCATCATGTGCCGGGCAAAGATTTAAGACAAAAAGTTTTACAAGACGTTTTTGCTAAATTAAAAGATGGCGGACTTTTTGTTTTTAGTGTTTGGAAATTATCCGGCATAGCACAGAAGAAAAAATATTGTTTTGGGAAAATGTTTTTTAAACAATTACTTCATGGCAGAATAATCGATAGCGGAGATTTTATTTTTCCTTGGAAGGGCTCAGCTCAAAATGATGTAGACAGAATTCGGTATTATCATAATTTTTCTAAAAAAGAATTAAGAACAATGATAGACAAAAGTCAGTTTAAGATAGAAGAGTTTTTGGAAGATGATTTTAATTATTATTATATTTTAAAAAAATAAATTTATGTCTCTAATGATTTCAATTTCCGGAATCAGAGGAACTTTGGGTTCTGGATCAAACAATTTAAATCCACTTAATTTAACAGAGTTTGTCATTGCCTTTGCCAGTATTTTAAAGGAAAAGAAGAAAAAAGGCAGAGTAAAAGTTGTGGTTGGTAGGGACGGTCGTATTAGTGGGAAAATGTTTTTAGATTTAACAGTTAATATTTTATTGTCCCAAGGAGTTGATGTTTGTAATTTAGATTTAGCTAGCACCCCAACAATTGAGATGGGTGTAATAAAGGAGAGAGCCGACGGTGGAATAATTATTTCAGCTTCACACAACCCAATGAATTGGAATGCTTTAAAATTATTAAATCATCAAGGGGAGTTTATTGACAGAGGTTTTGGTAAAAAAATGATTAAGCTTTTAGAAAAAAAAGATTTTGCTCTTAATTCTTTTTCTAAATTAGAAAAATTAGAATTAGGAATTTTGCAAAATAATTTTGATTATCACCAAAAACATATAGCTGATATTTTAAAATTGAAATTAGTTAAAACTGATTTGATTAAGAGGGCTAATTTTAAGGTGGTATTAGACGGAGTTAATTCAGTTGGTGCTATTGCCATTTCTGATTTATTAAAAAGTTTAGGCTTAAAAAATATCATAGTTATTAATTCTGAAATTAATGGTAAATTTTCTCATAATCCTGAGCCAATTGATAAAAATTTGAAGCAATTATGTTTAGCAGTTAAAAAGAATAAGGCTGATTTAGGAATTGCAGTTGATCCTGATGTTGATCGCCTGGCTATTATTGACGAAAATGGTCGACCTATTGGTGAGGAATATACTTTAGTGGCTGTAGCGGAGTATGTTTTACAAAATTTTTCTCAGTTTAAAAATAAATATAAAAAGAACACAGTTTCTAATTTGTCATCTTCACAGGCCCTAAAGGATTTAACGGAGAATTTCTCGGGTCAATATTTTTCTGCAGCTGTGGGTGAATTAAATGTTGTTTCTCAGATGAAAAAAACCAAGGCAGTTATTGGCGGTGAGGGTAATGGGGGCGTGATATTTCCAGAATTACATTATGGAAGAGATGCTTTGGTGGGAGTAGCTTTGTTTTTGAGTTGTTTAGCAGAAAAGAAGATAAAAGTGTCTCAGTGGCGCAATCAGTTACCTAATTATTTTATGTTAAAGGAGAGAATAGAAATAAAAAAAGAAATTGATTTTGCAAAAATTGTCTCTGATATGAAAGAGTGTTATAATAATTTGGATGTAATTACCATTGATGGAATAAAATTTGTTATGCCAAAAGAACATTGTTGGATACATCTTAGAAAATCTAATACTGAGCCAATTATTAGATTATATATTGAAGCGCCAAATAAAATATTGGCTCAAAAATTATTTCAACGAATCTCAAGTATTATAAATAATAATTAGAATATATGAAAAATAAAGTTGTTATCTTAGCCGCTGGTAAAGGAACTCGTATGGGTTCTGATTTGCCAAAAGTTTTAATTGAAATTAAAGGTAAACCAATGATAGAACACCTAATTTCTTCGGTGATAGAAAGCGGTTTAGATGAAAAGCCAATAGTTGTTGTTTCTCCAAGTAATAAAGAAATAATTTCTGAAACTTTAAAAGAATATCCTTTAACATATGTTGTTCAGGAAGAACAATTGGGTACTGGACACGCTGTTTCCGTTACTAAAGACAGTGTACCAGAAGACGTTAATAATATTTTTGTTTTTAACGGTGATCATCCTTTTATATCAAGTAAATCAATGATTAGTTTAGCCAGTAGTCATAAAAATAAAGTAGCTATGATGGTGGTTGAGTTAGAAGATTTTTTAGATTGGCGTAATGTTTTTAATAGTTGGGGGAGAATAATTAAAGACGGGGATAGAATTAAAGAAATTATTGAGTTTAAAGATGCTAGCGATGAAGTTAAAGATGTTTTAAGTGTAAATCCAGCTATTTATTGTTTTGATAAAAATTGGCTGTTTGAGAATATCTCTACCTTAAAAAATAATAACAATCAAAAGGAATATTATTTAACTGATTTAATAAAAATAGCTTTTGATCAGGGATCGGATATTAATTATTGTCTGATAGAGGCTCAGGAGGGTTTGGGGATTAATAGTATTGTTGATTTGAATAACGCTAAGAAGGCCAATCATTTGGAGGTTTAGAATAAAATTTAATATGAATTTTAAAATAAATAAAAAAATAAAAAAAGCTTTTGTTAAGACCTTGGTTTTGGTAATAGTATTTTTTATTTTAATAATTTTTTCTATCCAATTTTTTAATGCTGA
>CAYYLI010000037.1:0-6682 GCA_964472595.1 uncultured Gammaproteobacteria bacterium
AGATGCTAAGTGACCAACCAAACCAATGTTTGGACCTTCCGGAGTAGCAATTGGACAAATACGTCCATAGTGAGTAGTATGTACATCACGAACATCAAAACCAGCTCTTTCTCTAGTTAAACCTCCTGGACCCATAGCTGATAATCTTCGTTTATGCTCCAATTCAGCTAAAGGATTGGTTTGATCCATAAATTGAGAAAGCTGAGAAGACATAAAAAATTCTCTAATAATAGCAATAACTGGACGAGCATTAATTAATTTATTTGGTGAAATAGTATTAATATCAGCAGTACTCATTTTATCCTTAATAATTCTCTCCATACGAGCCAAACCAACACGTAAACGATTTTGTACTAAACCGCCGATAGCTCTAATACGACGATTACCTAAGTGATCAATATCATCTTCTGGTTCTTTAGTAATATTTAATCTAATAACCTCACGCACGATGTGTAATAAATCTTCCTTGCGTAAAATTCTAGTTTCTTTGTTGATTGGTAAATCTTCGCCAAAACGACGGTTCAATTTATATCTTCCTACGCGTCCAAAATCATAACGATCAAAACGGAAGAACATGTTTTCAATCATCTGTTTTACGTTTTTATCATCAGCTAAATCTCCTGGGCGAATACGACGATATACTTCTTGCAAACCATCAATTTGATTTTTGGCTAAATCTTTTTTAATAGTAGCTTCAATATAGGTGCTTTCATCTTCATTTTTTAAAACATCAACATCTTTAAAAATTTTCTTCAATTCTTCATCACTTTCGTAACCAAAAGCTCTAAGCAATGAAGTCACAGCTACTTTTCTTTTTCTATCAATTCTAACCCAAATAACCTTATTAACATCAGTTTCAATTTCTAACCAAGCACCACGATTTGGGATAATTTTTGCTCCATAATATTTTTTACCCCTAATATATTCTGAAGTAAACATTACACCGGCACTTCTGATTAATTGAGAAACCACAACTCTTTCGATACCGTTGATAATAAAAGTTCCGTTGTCAGTCATCAAAGGAAAATCACCCAAATATACTTCTTGGGAAATTTCTTGTCCGCTTTTTTTGTTTTTTAAAATCGCTTTTATTCTAAGAGGAGCCTCATAAGTAATATTTTTCTCGCGACTTTCTATTTCATTAAATTTTGCCTTGTCTAAATAATAGTCTCCCAAAGTAAGTTCTAACTCTCTATTATTAAAATCAACAATTGGAGAGATCTCATCAAATAATTCTGCTAAACCTTCTTCTAAAAACCATTTATAAGAATCTTTCTGCAATTCTATTAAATCAGGAATAGGCATAGCTTCACGGAAGTCAGTGAAGTAGCGACGATCCTTGTTTTTGATATAAGCTTTAAAATCGTTAGGCATAAAGTTGTGAAAACAAGACAACTTGTTTTATATGAATTAATTTATTAATGAATAAACAAAAAGCCAGCAACAAAAAGACTCCAACACCTTGTAGGCTTGGTTGTTTAGCTGTTTAGAGTTTATCTAATATAAATATACACTTTTATTTATATTAAGACTAAAGTTTTATGCTCTTATATTATAATATTAAATTGAAACTGTCAACGGTAAACTTATCCCGACCTTATCCACAGCTATTTTTTTATATTATTATCTAATATTAGCTATTTTATAAGCAAAATTAATATTCCCGATAAGCAAACACCGGAGAAACGGCCAAAGCCTTTTTTCCAGCTACCTCAGTTACAGCAATTAATATCTTGGGTTGGGAAATGTCATAATTGACTGTTTTTTTAGTATTTGAAACTTTCAAAATTTTACTCTCATTTTGGCTAGCTTTAAATTCTAAACTTAAGAGGGAAATAAATTGCAGGTCCTCTTCATTCAAAATTTCAGAATTTAGTTCTTTTACCATAATTCCTTTAACTCTTTCTAAATTAGTCTTCATCTCCTCTAGACTAACCCTAGTGCTTCTAAGTTCTTCACTAATCTTCAGTAGATCAAACATCTTAATAATCATGTTTATATTGGACAACTGTTCATTAACTAGAGATAAGTTTGGTTCAATATAATTATAATCAAAAAATCCTTTATCCCCCGTTGCCATAGAATAACTTTGATTTTTTTTGTAAACACTTAATTTTTCCAGGGGCAGTTGTAAGTTTGCCCAAATGCCGACAGAGGTATTTAAAGTTTTTATATCCCAATCAGCATTTTTAGCAAATCCTGCCTGCTTATTTTTATCAACCTGTAAATATTCTTTTATTAAGCTTAAAGTTTTCCAATAATTATTATAATGCCAAATTTTTTCAAATTTATTAATTTGAGTTTTTAAAAAATATAAAGCCTCCTTATATCCTTGATAAGCAGAATTTTCTATGTAATAAGAATTATTATTTAATTTTTTCTCATCTACTAAAGCAATAATATCAAGTGAAAAACCATTACAACGAACTATTTTGTTACTCTTGGAATCGTGACAGGAAGTAATATTATTTTTAGCTGTTTTTTCATTAAGGTAAGAAGAAACATTAGGATAAGATAATTCTTGTAGAATGTAATTATTAGGAAAATACCAATCAGCCAACATTCTAACACCAATTTTTTTTCTTTCATTTAAATCACTGCGATTAAAAGCCCCTTCTACTGATAAAAATTGCTGCTCTAAAATTTTACTACGTAATTTTTTTAAATTATTTATTGACTCTGAATTAGTATCAGAAAAAATTTCTTCAATATTATAATCAACTCCAAACACATCACTCAGGGCATCGCGATAATGCACATAAGTCAAATCGCCTCGAAGTCCTTTAAAGAAAGCTAGTGTTTTATAGATACGAGCCCACTTATTTTTTAATTCATAACTGTCAAAAATATCTTTAGCAATAAAAGATGACGTTATCATACTAATTCGCCAATCATCAAAATCTAGTTCACAAGCTGGGCACTCGTTTCTATCATTATAATATAAAGGAAATTCGGATGATAACCACTTAGTACTTAAATAAAAATTATTTAATTTAGCATTAGAACGATATTCATCCGGCACAGAAAAAGCACGGTAATCTCTCTCATAAAGTAGCACCGGAGATTTGGCAGATTTATTCATTGTTTTAATAAGCTCTATCTCTTTTTCTACATCAACCTTTAAATAATCCGGCAAAACAAAAGCATAATTCTCAGCCTCATAAGGAGTAAACATATTTTGGTTGGAAATATTATTTGATTTATCAATTTGAGCTAAATCTGGTTTTAACAATTCCAAAGAAGTAGCAAAATAAGCTGCGGCCAATCTTTGAGCTTCTAAAACCCGGTCATTAACCTGCCCTTTGGAACGCAAACCAGCCTCATAACGCTGTCTAGAAAGTTCATACAAAAAACGATTTATCTCCCATAGGTTTGGGTAAAAAATATTTTCTTCAACGTCTTTAAAAACTTTTTTTAAAGTTTGTTGATAATAATAGGCTAAAAAATCAGAGCTTAAAAGCAAGGGAATTTGGCGAGAACTCAGCTCATCATAAATATTATAAAAATTATTGGAAGTAAAAGGATTATCAATAATAGCAAAACCATTTCTATTAAGATCTTTAATTGAGGAATCCAAATTTAATTTTCTAGAGACATCATAATAATTTAAAACATCAGTTTTGACGTTTAGAGGCAGACTATAAGAAGAATTATTTATAGTAAAATTATCTTCAATTTTTTCATAAAAATCTAGGAAAGAAATATATTCAATTAATTCATTACTGGTCTCACCACTAAAATTAACCCCAATTTTTCCATCACTAGTTGGCAGACCGCCTATCAAACGAGAAGAATCTATCAAACCCTCCAAATCAGAACTTTCCGGCAAAGAAGTAGTATTATTATTGGTTTTAATTTGTTTATTGCTCACATTTTTGTTTTGTCGCAAAATCACAAAAACAGCCACAATTGAAGCTACTAAAAAAATAAGCAACGCAATAACTAATATTTTTTTATTATTATCACCCATATTTATTTTATATATTTATTTTTATTATTTAAATGCTCTTGATAAGTTTTGCTAAAAATAGTTTCACCAGTTTCAGAGGCTGTTAAAAAATAATTATAAGCTGTGTGCTCTGGATAAATAGCTGCTTCAATAGCCTTTAGACCTGGGTTGGCAATAGGTCCGGCTGGCAAACCACGATTAATATAAGTATTATAAGGTGAATTAATTCTAGTATCTTCATAACTGTATTGAGATTTATTAACTCCTAAAATATAAGCTAAGGTGGCACAAGACTCTAAGGCTTGCCCGTTTTTTATTCTATTCCAAAAAATACCAGAGACAATTTTCATATCATTAGCACTGCGCACCTCTTTTTCAATAACAGAGGCCATAGTAACTATTTCAAAAATAGTTTTACCCTGAGCCGAAATATCAGCCCTCATTTGTTCGCTCAATTTTTTATCAAAATTGGATAACATTTTTTTAATCATATCATCACTCTTGATGTCAACGTAAAACCGATAGGTGTCGGGAAATAAATAGCCCTCCAAACTTTTATTTTTAGGCTTGTCTTTTAAAAAAGAAAATTCTTCGGAATAATTTTTCTGGCTTTGTTTTAAAAAATCAGCCTTATTTTCTAAATTACTTTTCAAAATAGCTTCATTATAATTTTCAATGTTCCAGCCCTCAATAAAAGTTATTTTTTCTTCTGCTTTTAAAAATACTGGTTTGGTTAATTCAGCTACTATTTCTTTAATGTTCATTTTTGAACTTAAATTATAGTCTCCACTACGGAAAGAACCCTGACGGCCTGATAAAACAGCATAAACTTTAAAATATGTTTTGGAGTGAATCAATTTTTCATCTTTTAAATTTTTGGAAATAATGCCAAGACCTTGGCCGCTTTCAATAACAAATTGCTTTTCTGGTCCATTGTTATTGGTGCGATTAATAGAGCGATTATACGAAAAAATTAACACTAAAAATACGGCTATCAATATAAAAATGAGAGTTTTAAATATTTTCATCTGATTATCTTTTTTCTTTATGTTTGTTAGCATTTGCTATTAAGGCTGAACTGGCTCGAATTTTTTTTCCCAAACCATCAACCATTTTTATATTTAACTTTTGGCAAATATCAAATTCCGGGACATCATTTAGACTTTTTCTATCACCACCATTAGCAAAAATATCCGGCTTAACCTTAGCTAAAGATTTGCAAACAGTTTTGTCATTATCAACTGACAAAAACACTTCATCAACATCTTTCAAAGCCTTAACTATTTTTATTCTATCGGCTTGAGTCATAAAAGGAAAACTTCCTTTTAACTTCACCTGTTTATCATTATTAACTATAGCGACTAAATAATCTCCTAATTTCTTAGATTTTTCAATCATTTCTAAATGACCAACATGGAGAGGGTTAAAATAACCACTAACAGCCACCACCACTTTCTTTTTTTTCTTATTAGTTTCAACTTTTTTCATATTATTTAAACTTAATTTTATTATTTTTTATTATAACATATTTTTGAGAAAATTAAAAAAATACTTTTCTAAAATCCCTGCCACACAAAAACAGCTCTGTCAATATAGCTTTTTTTTATAATATATATTATTATATCTCTATAATCATGGTCCGATGGTGAAGCGGTTCAACACTACAGTTTGCAAAACTGTCACTCGTGGGTTCGAATCCCACTCGGACCTCTAACAAACAACAACCCAAATTTATTTGGGTTGTTTTTGTTATATGATGTTTGCGAGGGGGATTCGAAAGCCGGAGCCCATGTGCACGAAGTGCACGGGCGAGGCCGGGTCGGGGAGCTTAGCGAGCGCAAACTGCAAAGCAGTTAAGCGAGGCTTAGCTACCGTGACCGAATCCCACTCGGACCTCTAACAAACAACAACCCAAATTTATTGGGTTGTTTTATTTATATTTATCTATTATCCTGCTAACAAATTCTCGATATTCAAAAACATCTTTTTGAGAAACGGTAAAATTACACTCATATAAATCAAAGTTTTTTTGCCGTCTCATTTTCTCTCCAACTATCAAAAAATATTCATCTTGTAAAATAATAGAGGTTTGTTCAATTATTTTTTGATGATGCCCAGGAATACTCCGAACCTTATAGCCTTTATTAGCTAAAATATACATGCCAAATTTCAAAAGGGCATCATAGGAAAAACGAAAAACAACCTCAACTATATCAGACTTCTTAGCTATATTTAAATCCTGTTTAGCTGAATCAAAAATGTTTTTTATTTGTTCCTTATTAAATTTAACCTCATTAAAAAAGTCTTTATCAAACATTATTATTTTAATTTAATTATCTTATCTTTTAAAATATTATTAATTAAATCATCTTTTTTATTTTTTCTTTTAGAATATTCCTCGGAAGAAAAGCTCAACAAATTTATTTCTCTCCCAATAGTCTTTTCTATTTGTGATATTTTTTTGGTCATTTCAATTGAAGAAAAATTACCGACTAAAAGAATGTCAATGTCGCTAAAAGAATCCATCTTGTTTTTAGCATAAGAGCCAAAGATATAAGCTTCACTAACAGCACTATTTGAGTTAACTATTTTTTGCAAAAGCCCTTCTAAACCAAACGTTTTATTAAAAATAATTCTGTATTCTTTTAATAAATAAAAAGATTTATTTAAAAAATAATACTTTTGTTTGCCTAATACCTCGCTCAATAGAAGCCCTTCTTCTTCTAGCTCCTG
>CAYYLI010000038.1:0-4188 GCA_964472595.1 uncultured Gammaproteobacteria bacterium
GAAATAAATGATGATAATTTTTCATATAAAACAGCTAGCGAAGAAATTTCTAAGCGTTTAGATGTTTTAAATAATGAATTAATGGCTGAAAAATTTAAAACACCCGAAGGAAAAGAGGAGGCAGAAGAAATGCTAATTAAACATTTTGCAAAAGAAATTCCTAAAATGGAACTTGGCACTGCGCAAAAAGATGTTTCAAAAATAGGAACTGAAGTTTTTTCTGTTTCAATAAAAATTGGCGGTGACGTTAAAGAATTTGAAATTTATGATAGGGCCAAATTTAAAAAAGGCCCTTATATTAAAGGCGTATTACCTAATGATTTTGCTGAAAAAAGCAAAAAATATGGAGTAGAATTTGTGGCCGAAGCTTTAAAAAAAGCGTATTCTGCAAATTTGAAAGAAGCTTTTGTTAAAGTAGATGGAAATATCAATGAAGGCGCTAGAGGCGCTTTGGAAAAATTAAAAAATGTTAGTCCCGAGACTGCTAGAGAAGCTTACCAATTAGCTATGGTTTTTGAAAAAAAGAAAGGAGAAGCTTTAAAAATAGTGGATGATAAGAATGAAGAATTTAAAGAATTAAAGGGTCTGCCAATTTCTGATTTTGGTTTTAAAGAAATTAGTCTTTTTGGGCTTTATAATAAACAAGACGAGAAGGATCTTCAAAGGTTGCGTTATCCAAATTTTTTTCCTAAGAATGAGAGTCAGTTGAATTATTTGGAGGTTAAAAAACATATTGAAAAACGCATAGAAACTATTGATAAATATATAGAAGAGTTGAGGACTTTAACGGTTGATGAGGTAAAAGAGTATAATAGTTTGCCTTTGACCGCTCCTAGAGGAGAAACAAAAAAATATAATGAAATTGGAAAATATATTCATGAATTGCACAAAGACAAAAATGAAAAATGCTTCTCCGATGACATTTATTACGACAATCAAAAAAAGAATGTTAGACAATTTGGTGATTATTATTCCGCTCAAGAATATTTTCAGGAGAAAATAAAGAAATCAAATGATGTTGAAAAAAAGATTTCTGAAAAAATATCAGAGGTAGTAGACTTTGAAACCCTGAAGTTTGAATTAGGTGGGGAGAATTATGGTCGCCGAGATGTTATGGGGGATTTTGACGGATTAATATACGATATTAATAAAAACAGAGGAATTGCCGACAATGCTTTAAATCAAATAGCTATAGCCGGGTTTGATTTACCAAAAAATGAAAAAATAGAGGTCAGAGATTCTAATATTTATTTTCCAGATAGAAAAGCAGAAGTGGATAGAATAACTAATGATTTAGAAAACAAGAAAAAAGAACTTCAAACTAAAAAAGACGAGTTAACAAAAAAGAGAAATTCTAAGCCAAGTTTATTTGGTAAAAATAAATGGCAAGAAGAGCTTTCTTCTATGGAAGAGGATGAAGAAGAAATAAAAAATGAGATTAAAGCATTGGAAAGTGATATATCTTCAAAGAACAAAAATGTTTATAAACGATACACAGATTATTTTCAATACGCAAACTTAGAAGCAGAAAAAACTATAAAAGAATACTCTGCTTCTGGTACTGGTCCGGAGGTATTTGACGAACTAAAGCAAAAATTAGAAGAAATAGCTAAGAAAAGTCTTCCGGATGAAGTTTATAAAAAATATAAAAAAGCTAAAGATTTAAAGACCGAAATAAATAGATAAAAGATAAAAAAGTATATAAAATAAGGAGAAGAGAGCATTTAAAATGCTCTCTTTTCTTTTTTCTTTAATATTTCTTTTTCTTGGTATTTCTGCTATAATTAAATTGTTCTTAATGTTCGTTTTTTATTTATAATTAATACAAAAATATAAACCTAGAAGAAAAACAAATAAAAAGAAAGGGAATCTTATCAGAGTTAAGAGCCGAAGAGGACACAGAAAATGAGTTAATTTGGCTTTATCAGACTTTGATGGACTTGGGAATAGAAAATTGTTTTCCGCAGAGTGAAAGGGAGAGCTTCCGTTCTGGTATGAAGACCTTGAAAGAAGAATCAGAAATGCATAAAAAAATGATAAATGTTATCATTGATAAATACGATAATTAATTTTAAAAATATGAATTTTGATAAATGTTCAATGAGTCAAGAAGGTATTTTGTTAAATTTAAATAAAGGTTTAGATAGTGAGCTTAGGGCTAGAGATTTGTGCCAAGAGCTATCTCAAGTCTTGGATGATGAGCGCGATAAAAGCGTGGTTGAAAGTATTATGAAAGACGAAGAAAGACATATTAAGATTACGGAAGATTTAATTATGATGGCTAAAACTTTGTATCGCCAAGATTGATAGTTTAATTATTATTAAGTTTTAAAATATGTCTAGAATTTCTAAAGATAGATATTATTTAAATATCGCCAAAGAAGTAGCCTCTCGCTCTACTTGTTTTCGCGCTCGTCATGGAGCTATTATTTTGCGCGATGATCAAATAGTTTCTACTGGTTATGTCGGCGCTCCTCGCAAAACCAAGGATTGCTTTGAGAGAGGAAATTGTTTGCGCGATGAATTAAATATTCCTAGTGGTCAAAGATACGAAATGTGTCGCTCTATTCACGCTGAACAAAATGCTATTATCAATGCTGCTCGAGCTGGAGTAAATTTGTTGGGCGGAACCTTGTATCTTCATAGCCAAACCAAAAATAAAGAGACTGGAGAATTTGATATTATTGATGCCTACCCCTGTTTTATTTGTAAAAAAATGATTGTTAATTCTGGTATTGAAAAAGTAGTTGTTGATTCCAAAAATGGCGAAGCCAAAATTTACCAAGTCTCTGATTGGGTAAATGATTGGCAGAGCAATGATTTGTTGGATGATGTTGAAGCTTACGGAGAAAAATATCAAGTAAAAAAATAATTATGAAAATATCTTTTCACGGCGCCTGTCGCGAAGTTACCGGCTCCTGTATTCTAGTGGAAACCAAAAAATCCCGCTTTCTTTTAGATTGTGGTATGTTTCAGGGGGAGGAATATGGGATTAATAGGAATTATGAAGACTTTGCTTTTGATCCTGAAAAGATTGACTTTGTTCTATTGTCCCACGCTCACATTGATCATTGCGGTCGTCTACCCAAATTATATCGTGATGGTTTCAGAGGAAAAATTTATTGTACAGCTCCAACTCGTGATTTGAGTAAATTAATGTTGGAAGATTCAGCTAGAATTATTTCTTATGAAGCTTCGGAAATGGGGAAAAACCCTTTTTATTCTGAAGAAGATGTCGCTTCTACTGTAAAATTAATGCACGATTTGCCATATAATAAAGAAATAATTATATCGGGTGATGTGCGAGTGCGTTTGAAAAACTCCGGGCATATTTTAGGCTCTTGTTTTTTTGAGATTTGGGTAAAGGAAAAGGGGGTAGAAAAAAAAATGATATTTTCCGGTGATTTGGGAAATTCGCCAGCGAGAATTATTCGTGATTTAGAGAAAGCTGATGGAGCTGATATTGTTTTAGTGGAATCAACTTATGCTGGCGTTAAGCATGAATCCAAAGAGGAAGGCAAAAAGATAATTCGTCAGGCTATTATAGATACTATTAAAAAAAATGGAGTACTCATGGTGCCAATATTTGCTTTAGAAAAAGTACAGGAAATTCTTTTTGAATTAAATGATTTAGTGGAAAACAAAAAGATTCCCTATGTACCTATGTTTTTAGATAGTCCCTTGGCGATAAAGACAACCGAGGTTTATAAAGAATATGAATATTTATATGATAAGGAGTCTATGAAACTGGTGGTTGCTGGCGATGATTTATTTGATTTTCCGGGATTAGAATTTACCTTAACCTCAGATGAATCCAAAAAAATTAATACTGCCAAAGCCCCCAAAGTTATTTTGGCTGGTGGCGGAATGTGCACTGGTGGGCGTATTATTTATCATTTGAAATTTAATTTAGATAAAGTTCAAAATCAAGTTTTGCTAGTAGCTTTCCAAGTCAAAGGTTCTTTGGGCAGAAAATTGATGACTGGGCACAAGTCAGTTAAGGTTGATGAACAGAATGTTCCGGTTAGGGCCAAGATTTCGGTGGTTAATTCCTACTCGGCTCATGCTGATCATGATGCTATTATTGATTGGCTGAAGAAAATTAAATCTCCTAAACCAAGACATATTTTTGTAGTTCACGGAGAAGAAGAGGCTAATGAAATTTTGGCTAAAGATATTTCCAAGAAA
>CAYYLI010000038.1:4288-6646 GCA_964472595.1 uncultured Gammaproteobacteria bacterium
TATGCAAAAAATATTTTTTAAGCCCTTCCTGATTTTTTTAGTTGTTCTATCAGTTGTAGCTTTATTTATTCTTTTCCGTCCTTTTATGGTGGAATTAATTATCGCTGCTGTTTTGGTTTCAGTTTTTTATAAGGTTTATGAAAAAATAACCAAAGTTTTGTGGGGCAAAAAATATTTTGCTTCTTTTGTTACTTGTTTATTACTCCTTCTTATTGTTTTAATTCCAATGAGTAATTTGATAGTTTATGCTAGCAAAAAAGCCTCGGTCGCCTATACCAGCGTTGAAAATCTTGTAAACAATTCTGATGTTTTGCATTTTAGTATTTTAGAGAAACTTGGTTTTAATGACGGGGTATATCGTGAAGTTATTGGAGGTTTTGTTAATGACATTGTAAAAAATATTAATGATTGGTTGGTCAGTGGGGCAACTTTTGTTTTGAAGGGAACTAGTAAATTTATTGTTTCTTTGATATTAATAGTATTTACAATGTTCTTTTTCTTTGTGGAAGGTAAAGAAATGGCTAGAAAATTAATATTATGGTCACCTTTGCCAAATAAATATGACTTGGAGATTATTAATAAGTTTCGCCGTGTTAGTCGCACTATTTTAATTTCAGTTTTTGTAACAGCTTTGTTCCAGGGCGTGGTGGGCGGTTTAGGATTTTTAATAATTGGTTGGCCCTTCATTTTTGTTTTTGTAATTATGGCCTTGCTTTCCCTAATCCCTTACATTGGCTCGGCCATTTTTTATGTTCCAGTAGTTCTTTATTTAATATTTACTGGCCAGGTTTGGCAGGGAATATTTATTTTGGCTTGGTGTTGGTTGGTGGTTAGTAATACAGATGAATTGATTAGAGCTTATTTGATTAAGGACAAAGCTGAAGTTAATCCCATCTTTATAATCTTTTCAATTTTGGGAGGTGTTTCTATCTTCGGTTTTTGGGGAGTGGTTATTGGTCCAATAATGATTGCCCTAGCTGTAACTATATTTCACATCTATGAGTTGGAATATGATGGGGCGCTGGAGAAATAGATAAGTTATTTTAGATATTAGAAAAGGGACTTCTGGTGAAGCCCCTTTGTTTTTTTAAAACCTTTTTTCTTCAATTTCTCGCATCCAAATTGAGCTTATATTTTTTTCTTCTCGTATCGCCATGCTTATAAGCTCATCTTCTTTGTATTGGTTCATCATAATAATTTTATTAGCCTTATCTATTTCTAGAGTTATAAATTCACCATCATCATTATTAGTGGAGCATACCATAATTGTTCCATTGTAGTAAGGTTCCAATAAATAATTTGCCTTTTCTTCTGCTTTGAGCATTAGCAATAATACAATTTCCAATGCTTCTTCAGCGGTAGCTCTTGACCAGCCAGAAAGATTTTTCATTTGTTGAATACTAGATGCTATTATTGCTTCTCTTTCCCCGGCTTTTTGTTTGTCTAAAAATCCGGCAACATTTTCATTAATATTCAAAAGAATTGATAGATTAAAGTTACTAATAGCGCTCTTCATTTTCATTATAGAATGAGCGTGGGAATAGTATTTAATAGTATCTTTTCTTTCTCTTATTGGTGGGGCAATTGCTTCTACTAATTTTTTGTGCCCTCTAAATTCACTTTTTTCAAATAATTCATCTGATTTTTCTTTTTTTAATTCAAAATCAATTCTGGTTTCTGTTGTTGTTGTTGCTTCCATAATTTTCTCCTGATTTTTTGGTTTTTGGTTAATGGTTATATTGTGTTTAATTTTATTTTTAAAGTTCTAAATGCTATAATATATATAGCCTTAACATTATATGTTAAATATAATTATTTATCAATTTATATGAACAGACAGCGTTTTTTTCTAATCATTTCCTTACTAGTCTCATTTTCTTTGCTTTTTCTGTTTTTCAGGGTAATTACGCCTGACTCAGAGATTATAACAGAAAATAAAGATTTGTCAAGAGGGGCTTCTTTGATTGAGGTAATTATTGATAATGTTAGCCAAAATGAGCCAGAGAGCCCTAATTTGCCCCTGAGAATGCTTTTCTTTGGTGATTTGATGCTAGATAGACATGTGGGAGAAAAGATAAATAAATACGGCCTAGACCATCTCCTAGGGAAATTAAACGAGGATTCTTTCACAAAGAATTATGATTTAGTCGGAGCTAATTTAGAGGGAGCAACTACCAATAATGGCGAACATTATTTGCCTCATAATGCTTATGACTTTGCTTTTTCTCCTAGCTTAATTTCGGAATTAAAAAAATATAATTTCAATTTTTTTGCTTTGGCTAATAATCATTTATCAGATCAGGGGAAAAAGGGGATAGATGAGACTTATAAAAATTTAAGTGATATTCAATTTAATTA
>CAYYLI010000039.1:0-6344 GCA_964472595.1 uncultured Gammaproteobacteria bacterium
TATCGTTTGATAATTCCACTTTAGCCCGAGTAACAGCATCTTCAATTTTGGTAGGATGAATGCGGCCATCTTTAATTAAATATTCTAAAGCTTTTTTGGCTACATGTCTTCTAATTAAGGAGAAGCCAGAAATAGTGATAGCATTTGGAGTGTCATCAACAATGATTTCAACTCCAGTCATTTGTTCAATAGATTTAATATTTCTTCCTTCACGTCCAATAATACGTCCCTTTAATTCATCACTAGGGATGTCAACGGTTGTGGTTGTTAGTTCGGCAGTATAGGTTGGGGCCAATCTTTGGATGGTAAAAGCTAACAAATCCATAGCTTTTTCTTTAACAATGTCATCACCTTCATTTTTCAATTTATTAATTCTAGCTAATAAATCTTCGCTGTGCTTTTCTTCTATATTTTTTAATAGAATTTCTTTGGCTTGTTCGGGGGTTAAACCGGCAATTTTTTCTAATTTAGCAAATTGTTCCTCTTGAATTTGTTTAATTTTTTCTTTAATTTCTTGAACTTCATTAACCTTGTCGTATAATTTTTGTTGTTTTTCTTCTAGGGCTAATAATTTTTGGCTAAAAGAAGTTTCTCTATCTTCCAAGCGTCTTTGCAATTCATTAATTTCTTTACGACGATTAGCTTCTTCTACTTTTGCTTCAGCAATAATCTTTAAAGCTTTTTCTTGGGCCTCTAATTCATATTTTTTTTGTTTAGCCTTGGCTTCATTTAGGATTTTTTCGGCTTTGTTTTCAGCTCCTTCAATTTTAGAAGCAGATCTTTTTCGAAAGAATAAATATCCTCCACTGAAACCTAAAACCGCTAAAACCAGGTAAATTACATAGTTCATATTTTTTGTTATTTTGTTTTTGGAGAGAAGTATAACAATAAACTAAGCAATGTTAGTTGCTTGGTCAAAATTTAATCTTGAAAAATTAAGATATTTGAAGTTTTTATTTATTTTAGTCATTGTTGTAATTGCTCCAGAAAACAGGCTTTAATTTTTAATTTTATTGATTTTCGGCTGTTTTTAAAGGTTTAAACAACCGCTAATATTAGCTTATCATACGATTTTTCATTTGTAAAGAACTTCATTTTATATTATAATGGTAGTATAAAATTTGTATATAAAGTTATTATGAGTTTAAAAAGAAAGATTTTTTTATTCCATTGTTTTTTTTGTCTAATATTTTTAGTCGGATTTTTTACCCCTAAAACTTATTATTGGGCTATCCTGGCTTTTAATGTTTTTTTCTTAGCCTTTGTTTTTTATTTGAGAAATATTAATTCTGGTTTGAGAAAATATATTTATTTTATTTTACCTGGATTATTTTTGAATAGTCTTTTTTTATACCTTAGTTTATTGGCCAATAAATTTTATTTAATTTTGATTTTACTTTTAGGTGTATCTTTGTCTTATTATTATTTTAAAGAATTGAGAAAAAAATTAGTTCGTGATGCTGATTTGAGTGCCGGTTCTTTTTTAGGCTGGTCTGACACTGTTGCTTTACTTTTAGTTTTTTTTACAGCCAGTTTTTCTTACGCTTTGACTTACTTCTTAAACATTTCTAATTACATTTTAATACTAATTATTTTATTAGCTTTGTTCTTGGGTATTTGGCAAAGCCTTCTATTTTTAGGAACAAAATTACGCCCTAGTTTATTATTTTCCTTTTTGTTTGTGATAGCTCTTTTGCCAATTGCCTGGGTTTTGTTTTTTTTGCCTTTCTCCTATAATATACTTGGTTTAATTATTTCTATCTGCTATTATTTCGGCTTGAGCTTTATTCGCTTTAATTTAACAAATAGTTTGTCTATTAAAAAAATAAAATATAATTTAGCTTTTATGCTAATGTCACTACTTGTCTTATTGGCAATGATTAAGTGGCGCTAAAAATATGAAAAAAAGAGAAAAAAATTCTTTGCCACATTTGGCGATCTTATTAATATCATTGACCCTTGGTTTATTGGTTGGACTTTTTATTATTTTCTACTTATGGCAGGTTGGTCCAGCTAGTTTTTTGTCATTTTTTAAGGGTGATTTAAACCTGAATTCACCAGAGTATAGTAATGCTAATGTTATTATTCAAGAGCCAAAAAAGGTGTATGTAAATCAGGATATAAAAATTAATGAATCTAATAATTATTTGAGCGAAGCAGTAGTTGGTATTTTTCCTAAAGCTAAAAATGCTTCTTCTTCTCGCTATATTATGGAAGATTCTTTATTTTCTGGTTTGGTTATTAGTAGTGATGGTTGGGTTTTGGTTAATGTTTTGGAAAAGGATTCTTTTGATAAAAATATCGTTAATAATCCAGCCTCATATATTACTATTTCTAAAAAGAATAAGAAGATGTATGAAATTGAAAAAATGGTTTTTGATGCTCAGAGTGGTTTATTATTTGCCAAAATGAAAAGTGCTTCTAATTTACCGGTTAGAAACTTTGTTAATATTTCTGATCTGAGTGTCGGCCAAACTTTATTAGCCTATAATTTCTCAGGCGATATTATGATTAATTCTATCAAGGCTTTTAACTCTGGAAAATTAATTAAATCTACTGATGCTTTTGTTAATTATTTAGAATTAAATAATGCTTTAGCTGGAACTTTCAAAAATTCTTTTGCTTTTGATTTGAATGGTGATCTAATTGCTTTAGTTGATGCTGATTTGAAGCTTAGACCAGTACATGATTTTCGTTCTAGTATTTTTAGTTTTTTGAATAATAAGGAGGCAGTTAAATTTAAGTATGGGATATCATATATTGATTTAAATGATATTTTCCAGGAAGGTCTGCCAAATTATGGCGCTTTGGTAAGCGCTCCGGTTCTTAAAGGTTCTTTGGCCGAAAGTGCTGGAATTTTGGAAGGTGATGTTATTGTGAAAATAAATAATTATGAAGTTACTAGTGACTTAAATAATATTCTAAATAATTTCTCAATCGGAGATAAACTTGTAATTTCTCTTTGGCGCGCTGGCGATATCAAAGAATTGCGTTTAGAATTAAAATAATTAAATAATTAAAATTAAATATTTTTGTATTATGAAATTAAAGAATTTAGAGAAAAATAAAAAAAAGATTGCCGGTCAGGATGTTTTTTTGCGAGTTGATTTCAATGTTCCTTTGGCTGGAAAAGTAGTTAAAGAAGATTTTAAAATTAAACAAGCTCTGGAGAGTATTAAATTTTTATTAAATAATGATTGTCGTTTGATTATTGCTAGTCATTTGGGGCAACCCAAAAATGGCTATGAAGCTGGACTTTCTTTGGCTCCAGTTGCTAAAAAATTGGAAGTATTGCTTGATGGGCCGCTTAAGTTTTTGGATTTTAAAAAGTATGCAAAATTCAAAGATGTGCGCCAAGAATTAAAAAATGATAAAAAAAACAGAGTTTTTGTTTTGGATAATTTACGTTTTTTTGACGGGGAAGAGAGAGATTGCAAGAAGTTGGGGAAATCATTAGCCTCTTTAGCTACAGTTTATGTCAATGACGCCTTCGCTGTTTCTCATCGCGCCAACTCCTCGGTTTCTGCTATCAAGGCGTTTTTGCCATCTTATGCTGGTTTTTTAGTACAAAAAGAAGTTGATAGTTTGAATAAAATTTTAAAACCAACTAAACCCTTTGTCGCTATAATGGGTGGTGCTAAAATTTCTAGCAAGATGCCAATAGTTAATAAAGTATATCCGATGGCCTCTCAAGTTTTAGTGGCTGGAGCTTTGGCTAATAATTTTTTTATGGCTCAGGGATTGAATATTGGAAAATCATTGGCTAGCGAAAAAGAAGCGGAGATTGCTAAAAAATATTTAAAAATGGACAAGATCATTTTGCCAATTGATGCTGTAGTCAAAACTATTATCAATTCCAAAAAAAGCATAGTTAGCGTTAAAAAAATAACTGAGATTTCTGATAATGATAGCATTTTAGATATTGGTCCTAAAACCATTGCCTTATTTTCCAAATATATATCTTTAGCTAAAACTGTGGTTTGGAATGGGCCTTTGGGAATGTTTGAAGAAGAAGCTTTTAAAAAGGGTACTATAGAAATAGCTAAAAAAATTGCTAATCAGGCCGGAAAAAAGGCTTTTTGTGCTGTAGGTGGGGGAGAGACTATTGAAGCCCTCAATCTTTCTGGCGCTAGTAAAAAAATTGATTGGGTCTCTACTGGTGGTGGAGCGATGCTTTCCTATTTATCCGGTGAAGATATGCCTGGTTTAAAATAATTATAATTAAAATATAAAAAGAAAAAGTATGACAAAGATTAAACAAGTTATTGGTCGTGAAATTTTGGATTCTCGTGGTAATCCTACGGTTGAAGCTAAAGTTATTTTAGAAAACGGCCTTTGGGCTAAAGCCTCTGTGCCATCTGGCGCTTCAACTGGCGTTCACGAAGCCTATGAATTACGTGATGGAGATAAAAAAAGATATGGCGGTAAAGGTGTTTTAAAAGCAGTAAAAAATATTAACGGACCTTTAGCTAAAATTTTAATTGGACAAGATGTTTTGCAACAAGAAATCTTGGACAAAAAAATGATAAAATTGGATGGCACTAAAAACAAGAAAAAATTGGGAGCCAATGCTATTTTAGCTTTGTCTTTGGCTGTTGCTCGTGCTGGAGCTCTGACCAAGGGTCAAGAATTATATGAGTATTTAGCTGAAGTCTATTCTTTGGGTAATAAATATAAATTACCTAGCCCTTCTTTTAATATCTTTAATGGCGGGGCTCACGCTGACACTAATTTAGATTTTCAAGAATTTATGATTGTGCCAAACCCTAGCATTAAATCTTTTTCGGAAAAACTTCGTATGGGTGCTGAAATTTTTCATCAATTAGCCAAGGTATTAAAAGAAAATGGTTTGGGAACTAATGTCGGAAATGAAGGTGGTTATTCTGACAAAGTAAAAACCAGCCATGAAGTTTTGGATTATATCGTTTTATCTGGAAAAAAATTGGGTTACACTATTGGGAAAGATTTCTTTTTAGGAACAGATGTTGGGTCTTCAGAATTATTTGATGAAAAAAAGAAAAAATATTTTTTTCAATTGGACGGCAGTAGCTTGAGTTCAGAAGAATTAATTGATTTATATATTGATTGGTCTAAAAAATACAAGATGTTATTTATAGAAGATGGACTAGCTGAAGATGATTGGTCTGGCTGGAAAATGTTGACTGAAAAATTGGGCAAAAAGCTTATCTTAATTGGCGATGATTTATTTACTACCAATACTGAAAGATTAAAACTTGGTATAAAAAATAAAGTAGCCAACGCAGTTCTAATTAAACCTAATCAAGTTGGTTCAGTTTCTGAAACTATGGCTACTATTAAAATGGCCAAAGAAAATGGTTATAAATTAATGATCTCACATCGTAGTGGTGAAACTAGTGATGATTTTATTGCCGATTTAGCTGTAGCTGTTTCAGCTGATTTTATTAAATCAGGTTCTACTTCTCGAGGTGAAAGATTGGCTAAATATAATCGTTTATTAGAAATTGAAGAAAACTTGAAATAATATTTATGATTGATGATTTTTTTCCCAGCAAAAAGGAAAATTTAAACCCCAATAAATTAGTAGTTCTAATCACGGTTGATGCTTGGGGTATTTCTTTAAATATTGATAATAACGCTATTAGAAAAGCGCAAATTCCGGCTTTCAAAAATTTTGTTTTGAATTACCCGGCTACCGTTATTAGTGTCCCAGCTTTAAAAGATAGTGATAATTATCGTCTTTTGGGATTATCTCAATCTGATATTAATTCTGATTTTTCTTTGTCTCTGTCCTTGTCAAAAATTATTTCTCAAGCTGGGCTCAGTCAATTAAAAATGGCCCCCAGTTCTACATTTCCATTAATTTCTAGCTTCTTTAATAATCAAGAAGAAAGATTTTTGGGGGAGGATTGGTATATTATGCCAAATAGAGCTAAGAATATTTTTTCTTTTTGGCGAGAGGATGATTTTAATACCGCAAAATTAATTAAGAGAATAAAAGCAAAATCGTATAACTTTATTTTTTCTTCCTTGCCTCTGGTGAGTAAAGAATTTTTCAAGGGTGATTTTTTAGGAACAGTTTCAGCGGTAGAGAGAACTTCGCGTATTTTAGATGAAATTGCTCAAGCTGTTTTATCAGTTGATGGAGTTTTAATAATTACCAGTACTTATGGTGGAGCAGAGGATGTTTATAATATTCAGACTAATTTAGCTAATAAAAAAAGAACAAGCAATAATGTCCCGTTTTTGATGATTTCTAAAGATTATCAAGGGAAAACTATTGGCTTAAAAGAGGCACCGAATAATGATATTAGTCTATTGTCGGCTCAGGGCTCCTATTTAGATGTTGCCCCAACTATTTTAAA